>NZ_JBSGUP010000147.1:0-14636 GCF_053607985.1 Streptomyces sp. NPDC055078 | reverse complement strand
ACCTCAGAAGTCGATGCTTCCGGCGCGGAGAGTGCTCACCTGCTGGCGGCTACGGCACCAAGTCTCTACGACCCGGTAGCTCCCATTAGGCGCGGGGGGCGATCCGCGTGGCCGTACCGTACTTCGGTCGCACCAAGGGCCCCGCTGACACGGGGAGAAGGGAGCCGGAAATCTCGGTATGTCCAGCCCATCCCTGCGGTGGGTGGGAGCAGGGACGGGCAGCGTACCGCTCAGGTCTTGCGAACAACGTGCAGGCCTCGTGCGGAGTCGTAGGCGATGGGCCCCTGTTTCGGCCCGCCGACGCATCTGCCCCCATCATCGAAGACGATCACATGCCTGTTCCGCAGCGCCCGGCCCTCGGAGAACGGGGGCCATTCGGAGACCGGCGAGATGTGTCTGAACCAACTGGCCGGAATGCCGACGGTGTTGAGAAGCAAATTGCGCTGCTGGGCCCTGTGAGCCTCGATGCCTTCTTGATCGCTTTGAGCGCTGTGGTCATCGAGGCCGGCGGGGATATTGCCATCGATGTCATAGCTGTGGGACGGGCTCCCGTCGTCGGCGTAGCGGCGAAAGAGGACGATCACGCTCGTGGTGGGTTCCCCCATGCGCGACCGCGCCGCCAGTTCACGGGTGCCGTCGTTGCCCCGGCCGTGTGATTCGCCGCTCTTGAGGGCCTCGACGCCGGTCGGCTCTCCGTCGAGGCCGTAGGGGTGCAGGGCGCGGACGTAGGCGGTGTTGTCCTGGTCGCCGAGATCGTCCGTCCACCGCTCGTGGGTCGCGCGGAGCAAGGAGCCGATGGGCGTCGACGGAAAGGGCGCCGGGTTGTAAGCACGCTCGATCAGAGAGGCGCCGTCACGCGTGGCGTCGAAGCAGGCGGTTCCGAGCTTCCGTTCCGGGTTCGGTTCGTCCGCGTGGAGTGGGCATGACGACGGGGCGGTGACGAGGCCGTAGAGGAGGTACCAGGACATCGCCAGCGCGTAGGGCGCATACACATGGGCGTCCTTGTTGCCCGGAGCCGCCGGGGTGCCCAGGGCGCCATCGACGGGGACCCGCACGAGGGGGAGACCGTCCGGACCGGGCAGATGGAGGACGGTCATCCGCGCATCGCGCATGGAGGCCGGGCGGCCTGCCTGGTTGGGGGCGTGACGGTGAAGACGCCCTCGGCGCTGGATGAGCAGATCGACGGGGGCCAGGTCGGTGTAGAGGCGGTCGAAGTCCAGGTCCAGGGACTGTTCCAGCAACTGAGTGGCGATGACGAGAAGGCGCTGTGGTCGGGCGGGGTTGCGCTCGCTGCGGTCCTTGCCCGGCCCCAGCGTTTCCCGCAGCGATACCTCCCGGACGAGGCGGTTGCGGGGCAGCATCTGCCCGTGCAGGAGAACGATCTCCTCGCGCCGCCAGCCGTACTTCCCGGCCAGCGCGAGTGCCTCGGTCCAGAGGTCGTGGGCGGAGTCGACCCGGTTGCGGATCACCGCGGTGATCCCTCCGCCTGTGGCTTCGCGGAGAATGAGGTCGGCAAGTTCGGCGGGGCCTGGGTCGGGGACGAGTTCCACCCGGGTGTGCTGCGCTGCGGGCTCCTCGTCCGGTCGCACGCAGGTGACCCGCCCGTCCTCGTCGACCAGGGTGACAGGCCCGTCCGTCCGGAGTGCACGTGGCTGGGTGCGGTGGCCGCGGCACCAGGCGTCGACAAGAGCCTGCCGGGTGACGGTGGGCAGCGTGGCGGAGAGCACCACCACCGAGGCTCCGGCGTCGGCGAGCCAGGAGATCGCCGCCTCCAGCAGCCGCTCCTGGAACAGTTCGTACGCGTGGGCCTCGTCGATGATCACCGTCTTGTTGGCCAGGCCGAAGAGCCGCAGGAACCAATGCTGCGACGCCTGGGCGGCCAAGGTGATCTGGTCCACGGTCCCGATGCCGAACGGGGAGAGCAAGCCGCGGCATCTGCGGAGGTACCACGGGTCGAGGACCGGCCGTCCGCACGTCTCCGAATCCTGCGCGCAGGACAGGGTGTCCTCGATGAACGGCAGGGTGTCGGCGACGTGTTCGTGTCCGCCCCAGCCCCTCCGTTCTCCGGCGTCGAGCAATTGGTGAACGGTCGATGACGCTTCCGCCGTGCCGTGGACGATCGCCAGGTTGGCGTCCGTAGGAGTTCCGAAGGCGTGGGTGAGAAAGGAGATGTACTCGGCAGCGGCCTGATCGGTCGCTGAGCGGGTGGGCATCGCGACGTACAACCCGTGATAGCCGTTGACGCGGGCGAGATGGTGGGCGTACCAGAGGGCGAGGCTGGTCTTTCCCGACCCGGTGGCGCCTTCCACGATGACCAGGGCGGGACCGTCGGCGGGCGCGGCCTTCATGGCGGTCGCCTGGAAAGGACGCGGTCGAGGGGTATCGGGGAAGAGCCCTGCCCACTGCGGAGGCCCGGGGTACCAGGAGTGCAGCCGCAGTTTCCGCACAGCGGCGTCCGCCTCCTTCCGCGACGCGTTCCACCACTGCTCGACGGTCTGGTCGGGAAGCCGGTAAGGGAAAAGCGTCTCGTCGGAGGCGATCCAGTCGGCCATGACGACCAGACCGGCGAACAGGGGAAGATTCACGGGACGTTCGAGGCAGGTTTGCTCCGGCAAGCGCTCCAGATCGACACCGAACAGGCGCGCGAGGGTGTCGATCATGTGCCGGTAGTAGGGGTCCCAGTCGTCAGCCCGGGCCGCACGCGCCGCCCGGTGGACGGTGTCGAGGTGGGGGATATGGCCGTGATGGCCGCCCAACAGCAACGCCACGGTGTGGAGCCCGGGAAACGTGGGCCGTCCCGCACCTCCGCAGTGCCCGCACCGGCAGCCGAGCAGACGCGGCAGATGATGGGCGGTGACGTGCTGATGTCCAGCCCAGGGGGCCGACCCCGACTCCGCCGGAAGCGGCAGCCCCGCCCGGCGCGCCTTCGCACGCCAGGCCCTTCCCTCCTGTCGCAGTTGCCCGCGATCCCACCTGCTCGCGCCGAACCGGACGAGGAAGCAGGCGGACGCCTTGCCCAGGTCGTGCAGGGCGGCGTAGAACATCGCGTTCCGCCGGGCCACCGCCTCCTCCCCGGCCCCCAGGGCCATGGCCAGCCGGTCGCGTACCGGCCGCGCGAGATGGTTGTCCCACAACTCACCTGCGATGGCACCGACATCGAGCATGTGCGCGAGCAGTGGGTTCCAACTGGCCTCACCACGAGAGCCACTGACACCGTGCCGATCCGTTTTGCCCCAGATCAACAACCACTCGGGACCGACTTCTCGAAAATCCCTCATCCGATCACCCCGCCGCTGCTAGCGTCCGACTCATGCACTCCGCCCAACCCACAAGGACATACCGAGGTTTAGGAAATTCGTCTGATCCGGCATGGCGGTGGGATCCACGCACACAAGCGTGCCAGCCGGCACTGACACTGGATGAAACCTCCGGCAGGACCGCGGTCCGGCCGATGAGCTTGGTGGAGCTCCTGCGCAACGCGGACCGGATTCCCGCACTGGCGGGCTCGACCCATGGCGAGGACGTCGCCGTCTTCGAGTACCTGACGGCGATCCTCTACGCGTCGGAGCACGTCCCCGCATCGCCCGGGGAGTGGCGCCGCTGGGTCGAGGACCGGGAGTCACTGGAACCGGCGGCAGACTGGCTGGCCGGTGAGCCGGATGACCGCTGGGATCTCTTCCACCCTGACCGGCCGCTGGGTCAGAACGCACAACTCGCCCCGTTCCTGGACGAGTACGGGGTGGGACACGCGCAAATCGTCATCGAACGCGCAGGCGACTACAACCAGTTCTTCGACAAGTCCCATCTGCACGACCCCGATCCGATGCGGCCGGACATCGCGTTCAGGGCGATGCTCACCCAGCACACCTACGGCCTCGGTGGCCGGGCGATGGCCAAGGCGAACTGGCTGGGACCGCAGTTGACCTACCAGGCCGTCGCGCGGCTCGGCAGCCGCATCCGCGTGATCGCAACGGGACAGACGCTCGGCGACACGCTCCGACTGAACCTCGTTCCCGGCAGGGACCGGCGGCCGACCTTCAACTACTCCTGGACGGACGGGCGGCGGCCCCGGCGTACCTTCCGCTCCGGGAAGGAGCCCCGCCTCCCCGACGGCCGGGCGGACCTGCACTCCTTCCTCGGACGGTCAGTCCTGTTGCGCCCCGTCCTCGTCGACGGCCGGGTGATGGTCGACCGGGTGCTCCTGGCCGCAGGAGAGCTGCTCGCCCCGCTGCCCCCGACCTACCTGCAAGACGCGGCGCTGACGCGGACGACGGGTTACGAGGGGCCTCTGCGCCCGAACGCCGACCGGGCCATCTGGCAGGAGGCGCACGCGCTCTACGCGGCGGCCGCCGACCGGACCAAGGGGGCCGACCTGTACGACCGCCTCGCCGACCTGCCCGACAGGACGGTGAACCTCTGGGCGGTCGGGCTCATCTCCCGGAAGTCCGCCGCCAGCAGGTGGGTGTCGGACGCGTTCCCGTACACACCGGGCCTGCGGGTCGACCTGAAGTGGGCGTCCGACGAAGGATCGGCGATCTGCGAGTACGCGGCGAAGGCGCTGTGGGCGGCAGCGGCAACCGCTCGCGAGGCGGCGTACCCGAGCGCCAAGCCTAAAGACCGGGCCTCGCAGATCGCCCGGTTCAACGGGGCACGGGACATGTGGGCCGGAGCCGCCGCCTCCTTCCATGCGCTGCTCGACTCCGTGAACGCCGGCCGGCGCCCCGACGCGGGACCGCTGGAAACGTTCGCACGGGAGATCAGAGCGTCGACGCGCAAGGCTCTGCGCTCCCGCCTGGCCTCGCTGCCGCCCGGTGAGCGCGGAATGCGGGCACGGATCCTGTCCGAGGCAAAGCTCAAGACCATGCTGACGGCTGCGAAGTGCCCCGACCATCTCAGGGGAGACCCCGATGACTGATGCCCAGCTACCCCCGGAGCTGCAGGCCCTCATCGGCGAGGGTTCCGACAGCGCGGCCATGACGTCCGAGGGCCCGCCCCCTGTGGAGCGCCCTTCGTCCGAGCGGCTCAGCCGCTATCTGTGCCGCCTGGTGTGGACGCACGACGCCGGTGCGCTCGCCGATCTGAGACGGCCGGAAGCCCTGACCGAGCCGAGGCTGATCGCCGCGAACTACGCCGCGGAGGAGGAGCAACGGCTCGTCTACGAGAAGGTGGCGTTCCTGTTCGCGCGCTTCCACGCCGGCCGGAGCAGACCGCTTCCGGGCTCGGGCTCCATGGGCGGCTCGCTCCGCCGTATCGGCGGTCCGGGCGGCCGGGGCCCCAAGGACTCCGGGGCGACCCGTCTCCTCGACAGGCTGGTGGCCTCGCACGAGCTCCCCCTGCGGCACCTACAGCACGCGATCGAGCGCGCCCGCGCCTGCGACGTGACACCCCCGTCCTGGGCGCGGCTGGCGGACGACCTCACAGAGTGGCGGTCGCCCGGCAGGTCGGTCGCCTACGACTGGGCCCGCGACTTCTACACCCCCGTTTTCCCTTCGAAGAGGAACGACTGACGACGTGACGATCATCCGCAGCAACGCCGTGTACGAACAGCTCGGTTGCCACCAGTTCCTCTCCCTCCACGCGCTCGAAAGCCTGGTGGCAGTGCTGCCGGTCCGCGACGAGAACGGAATGGCGAAGATCATCCCGTTCGGTGGCGAGACACGGAATCTGATCACGTCGCAGGCACGACGACGGGCGGAACGGACGCTCGGCCGCGACCGTGCGAACGCGGGCGAGGGAGCGCTGGCCGGCTACACGATGGGCATGCGCACCCGCGAGTGGGCGCTTCTCACCTCGGACGCACTCTGCGCCCTGGGCTGGGAGCGGGCCGAGGCCCTCCCGACCGCCAAGGCCGTACTGGAAGGCGTAGGGCTCAAGTTCGGGGACAAGGAACGCACCCGCGACCTGACCAAGGTGCTGGTCTTCGCTCCCGAGGACGCCGGAGAGAAGCTGGGCGCTTCCATCGACGACAAGCGCGACGTCGTGGCCGGGTGGATCAAGGAGTTCCAAGCGGCACGTGAGGCGGCGAACAGCGGCTCCCGAGGCAAGAAACGAAGGGCTGCGGATACAGAGCCGACGGCCGACGGCGAGGAGGGCGCGAGCGAGTCGCGCATCCCTCCTCTGCCAAGGGAGGTACGAGCCGGAGTGCTCACGGCGCTCGCCCCCAGGGACGCCATCGACATCGCGCTGTACGGGCGCTTCCTCGCCGAGATCGCGGACTCGCCGAACGTGGACGGCGCTGTTATGACCGGGCCCGCCTTCACCGTGCACAGGGCTAACCAGATCGACGACTTCTACAGCGCCGCAGACGATGCCAAGATCCGGCGCAAAGCGAACGCCCTGGACTTCCTCGACGCGGCGGACGATGCGGGGGCGGGGATGACGGGCTACCAGTCCCTGATCTCGGGGACGTTCTACCGGCACGCCGCGCTGGACCGGGTGCAGCTGCGGAACAACCTTGCGGCCGGCGGGATGCCGCCCACGGAAGTGGACAAGGCCGCCCGCGCGGCGGAGCGGCAGTTCGTCGAGGCCTTCGTCGACGCCATGCCCCACGCGAAGAAGAACACCACCGCCTCCACGGGCTCCCTGCCCAAGCTGGTCCTCGCCTTCGAGGGGGCGCGTCCGTTCAACTACTCCGCGGCCTTCGAGTCGCCGATCGACGAGCGGGCGGGTGGCGGAGTCGCTCTTGCGGCCGCCCGCAGGCTCCTCGCACAGCACCGTCTGGTCACGCGTAAGCGCTCCGACATCGAAGGGGGACGTGTCCTCACCTACGACCTGGACATCCAAGAGCTGCTGACCGAGCTCGCAGGCCAGGACGGGGCGCTCGTCGCCACCGAGGCGGGTTCCGTCGAGGAAATGACCGCCCCGTGAGCCCGTACGTACTCCTGGCCCGATTGGCTGGCCCTCTCCAGTCCTGGGGACTGAGCTCGCGGTTCGACCAGCGGGACACACACCTCAGGCCGACCAAGTCTGGCTTCGTCGGTCTGCTCGCCGCCGCCGCAGGTTTCAGCCGGGAGGATCCGATCACTCCGCTCGACGAACTGCGGTTCGCAGTGCGTGCCGACCGACCCGGCACACCGGTGGAGGACTACCACACCGTCGGCGGTGGACGGTATCCTCTTCGCCCCCGTGACCTGATCACCGACCACCGGCTGAGCCGGACCACGGCTCCCCTCTTTGACGACGTGCCCGGCCGGGCGTTCGGTGTCATGCCCGGCCCCTCCGTCGGCGGCTGGTACGGGGCGCCCAAAGGCATCGCCCCCGATCCGAACAGTGGTCAGCTCCTAGCCCGCACCGGGCAACGCAATCCGATCATCACCAACCGCTCCTACCTCGCAGATGCCCAGTTCGTCGTGGCGGTCGAACATCAGGACAAGCAGATGCTGGACGAGTTGGCCGTGGCTCTGGAACAGCCTCGGCGCTTCCTGTGGCTCGGGCGGAAATCCTGCCCGCCCGCAGGAGAGATCTCCGGCGGGGTGTACCCCGGATGCATCGAGGAGGTCCTCGCTGCCGCCCGCCTGCTTCCGCAGGCCACCTCCGAACAGCCGTGGACCTGGGTCGAGGTGGCGCCCGGCACCACTGGCGCCTCAAGCATCAACGACCAGCCGGTCAGCTTTCACCCCACCCACCGCAGCTACGCACCCCGCTGGGAACGGCGCGTGTGCATCGAACCGGGTCAGTCCATCGGATGGGAGCACCTGCTGTGACCACGGCCTCCACTACCGTCGCGCGCTTCGTGGCCTGCCACAGCGTCCTCCACCTCGACGCCCGTCATGTTCTGGCGCAGAAGGCCATTCTCGACCCGCACATCATGCATCGCCTCGTGATGTCGGGATTCAACGGATGGATCACGCCGGGCGAGCCGGATCCGCGGGCCCAGATGGGCATCCTGCACGCCTGGACACTGGACCTGAGGAACAACAGGCTGGTCCTTATCGTCCAGTCCCGCGTCCAGTCGGACTGGTCGTTCATTCCCCGAGCGGCCCTGACCGACGGCATCACCACCCTGCCGATCGACATGGCGGTCCGCACCGGAGAGACATATGCCTTCCGGATCGTGGTGAACCCCACGCGCCAGCGTGGGGCGCGCGAGCACGATCACGCACCCCGCAAGCGACTGTCGGACACGACCCCCGGTCATGTCCGACAGTGGTTCGCCGATCGTCTCCAGGCCGACGGCGAGGAACGCGTAGGTCCCCTCGGTGTCCGTCGCATCGGAGCGCACGGGGTGACGGACAGCATGGCCGTGCGCATGCTGCCCAAGCTGAGCCTGACAGCCAAGCACCAGGGTGCCAGGATCGGCCGCGCGGAGCTGAAGGGAGAGCTGACCGTCACCGACTCGGAGACCTTCGTCGAGGCCCTTGCCAACGGCGTCGGCCGGGCCCGCTCCTACGGTGCGGGACTGCTCCTGGTTCGTTCCCCGGACAGTAGTTGACCGAGCAAGATCTGCCGGATCACGACCGGTCGCGGCGCTCGGAACGGGGTTCACCAAGGGGACTCTGCCCCCGAGGTCCCACCTGAGCCGCCGCGATCCGGCCTCCGCGTCCCGGCTCCCGTGATCGTTCTGACCTCCGAGCGCGACGACTGGTCGAAGCTCTGCGGGAGCCGCGTGATCATCAGAGAGGTGTGAACACTGCCGACTACGGAGTTTGCGAGTCCTATTGGCCGTCCGCGGATCCAGCATGGGCGACAGCGCCATCACATAGGTGCGTAGCGGAGTCACGCCACCGAACGTGCCTTGAGAATCAGTCAACGCGCCGCCCCAGCCCCGTCTCGGCCATGAGAGTCGAAGCCGCTCCCAGGGGGCTCACCGCTATGGGCACAAGAAATCCACGTAGGCCACCCATTCACCCGGCCGAGCGGCTCACCATTAGGTGACATCTCAGCAGGCATAGACTCCAGCCGACCGTGTTCCGCAGCCGCTCCGGCGAACCCGCAGAAGAACAGCAAACGATATCGCCGCCCAAAGCAAAATGATATCATTTGCCGTATCTGATCATCCGAGGAGGGCCAGCATGGCAAGGACAGTGATCGACCTCGACGAGACCATGGTCGCCGAGGCCATGCGGATCTTCGGCACCAAGACAAAAGCCCAGGCCGTACGCCTCGCTATGGAAGACGCCGTCAAACGGCACCTCCGGCAGGAGGGCTTCGAGGCCATGGACGCCGGCGACTTCGACTTCAGCGAGATCATCGAGAGCACCGGTCCTCGCAATGCCGACGGGACCCTCAAGCGCGACGGCGGCCAGGCCGCCTGATGCAGGACCGGTTCCTGATCGACAAATCAGCTCTGGCACGCTGGACGAAGCCCGGCGTGAGAGAGGCGCTGAAGCCTCTCCACGAGCGCTATCTGCTTGCAGTCTGCCAACCCACCGAGTACGAGATGATCCACTCGGCCCGGGACACCGCCGAGGCAACGCGAATCAGCACCTGGCTCCGCGCCTTCGACTACCTTTCCAGTGACGACGACACCTTCACCCGCGCACTGGAGGTGCAGCGCCACGCTCTCAACGCGGGGTTCCACCGGGCACTGTCACTCCCCGACCTTCTCATCGCCGCCACAGCGGAACTGAACCGGCTGACCGTCCTCCACTACGACGGCGACTTCGACATGATCGCCTCCCTCACCGGCCAACCCACCGAGTGGGTCGTGCCACCAGGCAGCGCCGACCGCTGAACGGTGCTGAGAGCGCTATGGAGACCACTGACTCCTGCGGGGAGCCCGCGGGCCCCGACATCGGCGATCGTGTGAGTGGCGAAGGCCCCGGCTCCGGCCGGCACCTGCCGCAGCAGCCCGGCCGACACTGAACCCGGCATGGGAAACGCGTACGCTCCGTGCTGGAGAGCGAGACATCCGGTCGGACCGAGGAGGGGACTGAGATGAGTGCGCGCAGTCCCCTCCGGGCCGGGCCGCGCCCAGAAGCGGCGGGGAACAATCGGGATGGTCGTCGTGAGCCCGAGTGTGTCCAAGCGGCACAACCGGCTGGCCCGGATCCTGGCCAATGCCCTGGACGCCGCCGCAGGCCCGGACTGGAACGCCGACACGGACTTCGACGTCCGCCTGCAGGACGTTCCCCTCACCAACCGCCGCCCTGACGTCATCGTCTACCGGGCAGGAGACCATCGACCTCACACCCACCCGCCCCGAACACGTACTCCTGGTCGTCGAGGTCGTGTCGCCCGGCTCGGAAACCACCGACCGGATCGTGAAGGTAGACCAGTACGCCAAGGCCAGTATTCCCTTCTACTGGCGGGTCGAACAGGCCGCCACCGGCGTCCCCATCATCTACACCTACATTCTCGACCCCGCCACCAAGGCATACCGGGACGGCGAGATGTACACCGGCGTGATCAAAGCTGCCGCACCCTTCTCCGTCGCCGTGGACCTGGGAGCCATCTGACGGCCGGCATTCGCTTGGGCACCAGGCCGACGAAGATCGGTCACGCACACACGGCAGGCGAGCACAACGACGCCCCGGCGCCAGGCTGGCTGTGCCCTCTCGTCGTCAGCGGCGCCGCCCTGAGCGGACAGCCCCGGAACCGGCGGCGCCCTCCGGTGCGTGCCTTCCAGGCATGGAAGATCGTTCACCCAGGTGGGGCGCGGGCTGTCTCACGCTCGTGCTCGGCGGGGTCGCGGGGTACGGGGCGTCCCGGGTCTCCGGGGCCGCGCGGCGGGAGTGTGCGGTGGTGCTGCGGGAGTTCCCGAGCGTGTTCGACTGGTGGACGTGGGAAACGCCGCTGAGCGTGGTCGCGGGGGCGCTGGCGGGGGTGGTGGCGTGGGTGGTTCCGACGGCGGTGTGCCGGAGTCGTACGGGCGCGCTGGTGGTCACCGGTGCGGCGTTCGCGGTGGTGGTGGTCGTGTTGGCGCTGACGCATATGGCCTGGCTGGGCACGCCCGCCGGGGCGGGAACCCATGACGAGAGCGGCTGCTCCCCGGAGCATGTCCCGCCGTGGTGGCCCGCCTGGCTGCCCGCGTGACCGGCACGGTGGGCAGGCAGCACACGCATGCCGGGCATCCGGCGCGCAGATGCGGCAGCCGACCGACGGGCAGCCAGTTGGCAACCGGTGGGCAACCGGCAGGCATAGAGGGGCCGTTCACCGGGCAGGCAACCGCGTGTCGGCGCGGGGGACGCATAGGTGTATGTGACATGAACGCCACAGGCAGAACGGATCAGCTCCCTCGCGCCCGGACCCCGTACGCAGGACACTTGTGACGGGTATGCGGAAACCGGACCTTGGAGGGGGACCCCTTATGCGGGACAGCCATCGGACCGAAGCCGAGGGGCTGTTGGTGCGCGCCGTCGAGGAGGAGGCCCGGCGGGCGGGCGGACCGGCGGACACCTCCGTGCTGATGGCGCGGGGGCGGGCGGCGCTGGAGACGATGGCGGCGAGTGCCGCTGAGGAGTACGCCGCGTACGAGCGGGCGCTGAGCGAGGCGGAGGCCGCGCAGCAGCCGCTGTCGGCCGAGTTCAACCGGCGCAATCTGTCCGCGCCCGCCCTGGTCACCGCGGTCGCCGCCGCCGCGGCGATGGGGGCCGATGTCGCCCTCGGGACGACGACCGGCACCGCGCTCGGCGCGGGTGCGATCGTCGCGGTGGCCGGGGCGGCCACCACCGGCGTCAAGGTGACGGCCTCGCACTGGCCGGCCGCCCACCGCAGGGCGGGCGCGCTCGGTCAGCCGGGCGGGCCGGAGCAGTTGCGGCTCCAGTGGCTCACCGCGCTGGAGGTACGGGGCATCCGCCCGTTCCTGGACCAGCAGCGGATGCTGGTCTCGGCGCGGCCGGACCGGAAGGCGTCCGTGGTGCCGCAGCTGCGCGGCGGGGACCGCAGTGCCGCCGCCCGCAGACGGTCGCTGCTTGAGCAGTCCTTCGCGCATCTGCCGGAGCCGGCGGGGACGTTCGCGGGCCGTCGCGAGGAGATGGCCCAGATCGCGCAGTGGGTGCACGCGGCCCGTGCGTCGACCGAGACCAGGCCGACGGTCGTGGTGCTGTACGGCGCGCAGGGCTCGGGCCGCACCACCCTGGCGGTGCGCGCGGCACACCAGCTGAAGGACCAGTTCCGGGGTGCGTGCGTCGTCGATCTGCGCGGCGACAGCGAGCAGCCGCTGCCCACCCGGGACGCGCTGCTGCATCTGCTGAACCGGCTCGGGGCGCCGCGTGAGCAGTTGCTGTTCCGGGAGCGTTCATCGGCCGAGCAGCAGGTGCGTCGGCTGGGCGAGCTGTACCACCAGCATCTGACCGGGCTGCCGGTGACGGTGGTGCTGGACGACGCCCGCGACCCGGCGCAGGTGCGCACCCTGATCCCGGAGCGCTCGGACAGCCTGGTGCTGGTGACGGCGCGCGCCCGCCTCGAACTGCCCGATGACATGCCCGCGTGGGTGCATCAGCTGCCCGTGGACGCGCTGGACGCGGCGGGCGCGGAGGAGTTGCTGCGGGCGGTGGCCGCGGCCGCGTCGGACGGCCCGTACGACGCCCAGTCGGAGGACCGGGTACGGGAGCTGTGCGGCGGGCTGCCGCTCGCGCTGCTGATCGCGGGATCCGCCCTCGGCACCCGTACCGCGCAGCAGCTCGCGGCCGATCTGGAGGCGTACGGCCCGGTCGACCCCGTCGAGCGCGCCCTGTGGCTGCGCTACACCGACCAGCCCGAGCCCGCCCGGCGGCTGCTGCGCCGGCTCGCGCTCGCCGGGCGGGCGTCGCTGGGTGCGGCAGCGGCGGCGGCCCTGCTGGCCACGGACGAGCAGGAGTCGCAGCGGCTGCTCACCGAACTCGCCGACGCGGGACTGATCGACCGGGTGCGCGGCGACCGCTACCGGCTGCACCATGTCGTACGGACCTTCGCCAGGACCCGGCTGCTGGACGAGGAGGAGGCGGCGGAGCGTACGGCGGCGCAGGAGCGGCTGATCCGGAGCTACGCGGATCTCGCCGGGGCCGTGATCCGTATGGTCGACGGCAAGATGTCCACCCGGGCCGGACAGTTCGGCGCACACGGCTTCTCCTCGCTGGACTCCGCGCTGCGCTGGCTGGACGACGAGTCCAGCTTCATCACCTCGGCGCTGCGGTACGCGGAGGGCGTCGACCAGCAGGCCGTGCTCCATCTGCTGGGCGCGCTCGCCGACTACTGCCTGCTGCGCGGCGATCTCTACCGGCTCGGGGAGATCAGCGAGCTGTCGCAGGCCGTGGACCAGGGCCTGTTGGAGCGTTCCGTGCAGTGGCGCACCGGTATCGCGGCCCGTCAGCTCGGTGAGCTGGACAAGGCCCGTACGACCCTGTCGTCCGTCGTCGGCCTCTACCGCGAGGCGCAGCACGACGCGGGCGCGGCCCTCGCGCTCTGCTCCCTCGGGATCACCCTGCACCACCAGGGCAATCTGACCGAGGCTGCGGCCAAGCTGAACGAGGCGCTCGCCCTCCAGGTGCCGGAGGAGCTGGCCGAGGACCGGGCCTGGTCGCTGCACGCGCTGGCGGCGGTGGAGCGGGACCGGGCCAATCTCGCCGTGGCCCTGGATCTGCTGGCGACGGCCCTGACGCTGCACCGGGAGGGCGAGTCGCTGCACGGTGAGGCGTGGACGCACTTCCAGCTCGGGCAGGTGTGTCTGCGGATGGGCGATGTGCCGCGCGGCGAGTCGGAGCTGCGGGCTGCGCTGGATCTGTACGGGCGCACCCGCGACAACCGCGGCGGGGCCTGGGCGCTGACCCAGCTCGCCCGGGCCCGGCTGGTCGACGGCGACCCGGCGCCGGCCGTGGACCAGCTGCGGCAGGCGCTGTCGCGGCACCGGGACAACGAGGACGCGCGCGGCGAGGCGTGGACGCTGTACTACCTGGGGCAGGCGCTGGAGGAGCGCGGCGACCGCGATCAGTCGGTGCGGGAGCTGGAGCGGGCCCGCACGATGTTCTCCCGGATGCGGGATGTGTACGGGCTGGCCTGCGCCCGCCATCACTCGGGGCGGGTCACCCGCGACCAGCGCGCCGCGCAGACCGGCAACCTCCGCAACTCCGGCTTCGCCCGTCAGCTCCTGGTCGACGCCCGCGCCGACTTCCGCCGGATCGGGGTGGCCCACGGCGAGGCGTGGACCTGTCTGGAACTGGCCCTGATCGACGCGGGCAACGACCGGGCCCCGCAGGCGCTGGCGCTGTGCGACGAGGCGGTGGAGCTGTTCGCCTCGTACCAGGACGACCGCGGCGCGGACTGGGCCCGCTTTCTGCGCTGCACCCTGCTGCCGTACGCCTCCCCCGGCGGGACCGAGGTCGGCACGGTCGTCGCCCAGGAGGAGCTGGCCCGGCTGCGGGAGCGGGGCCACCCCGCCCGCGACGGCAAGCTGGAGGACTGCGCGGAGGCGCTCACGGTGATGCTGGAGCGGGGGGTACGGCTGGAGGACGGCTGGCAGGCGTGGCAGCTGGGGATGGTGCCCAGCCGGCACGCCCGCGAGGTGATGGGGGTGCCGGTGGTGTCGACCGCCTGAGCCGGTGACCGGACCCGGTGGTGTCGACGCCCTGACCCGGTGGCCGGTGGCCTGACCCGGTGACCGGGCCCGCACGACGGACCCGGACCCGGGCCCGGGTCCGGGGACCCCGGTGGGCCCCGACACCCGTCGGGCGTGTAGCCCGGCGTGTTCCCGCACGCCCTGCGGGCGTGTCCTCAAACTC
>NZ_JBSGUP010000146.1:0-14658 GCF_053607985.1 Streptomyces sp. NPDC055078 | reverse complement strand
AGCCCTTGGCCGCGATCCACCGGGCGCCCGGGGCGACGCCCGTCTGCGCGCCCGCGCCGCCGTCGCCGACCATGGTGCCCATGGTGTGAGTGCCGTGGCCGTTGTTGTCACAGGGGGCCGTGCCGGGGCAGAGCCCGGACGGGTCGAACCAGTTGTAGTCGTGGTCGTGGCTGCCGTCGGACCGCAGCCCCCGGTACGTCGATCTGAGGGCGGGGTGGGTGACATCCACCCCGGTGTCGATATTCGCGACGACGATGCCCTCGCCGCGTACCCCGAGTTCGGACCACACCTTCGGGGCGTTGATCCGGTCGACGTTCCACTCGACGGCGTTCACGCCCGGCTCGGCCTTGCCCGGCAGCGGCTTGGGGACGGGTATCGGGTCGTCCACTTCCAGGGACGCCACCTCGGGGCGGGCGGCGATCTTCTCGGCGAGCGCCTTGTCCCCGGTGACCTTGACGGTGTTGACGATCCAGAACGACTCGTACGCCACCCCCTCGCTCTTCAGCAGCGCCTTCAGCGGGGTCTGGGTGCGCTCGGCGTGCGCGGTCTTGGACTCGTAGAGCAGACGGGTGCGGTCGGTCTTCTCCCGCCGCGCGCGGGCGGCGGAGGTGTCCGCCTCATGCGACAGGGTGACCCAGAAGGTCACCCTGTCCTTGCTGCCGAGGCGGCCGAAGCGGTCGAGCCGGTCGAGCTGTGCGCGGACACCGCTCTCGGCCTTGGCCCGGTACGGGGATGCCTCGGCACGCGCCGGGGAGGCTCCGCCGGACCCGGGTAAAGCCGGTAACGCCCCGGCCGGGGTGTTGCCGAGCGCGAGTACGAGGGCCAGGGCCCCGGTGATGAACGCGGCGGTGGTGCCCCGCCGTCCCGTCGTGCGTCTCGCCACGAACACTCCCTCTGTGGTGGATGAGGTGCGCGTCGGCACACACGCAGCACCGACATGTACATGGTGAAAGAGCCCCCCGATGGTGTGAAGTACGCCACAGGCGTCAGTTCAGGCCGTTTCCGCAGCACGGGTCACACCGGGCCCGAAGGTCCCGCGCCCCGCGCTCCATGCGCTTCGGACGCCCGCCTAGACTGCCGGGCATGCGAACCGACTCCGTTGTCCGGATCCGGGGCCTGGTCAAGCGGTACGGATCGAAGACGGCCGTGAACGGCCTGGACCTCGATGTCCCGCATGGCCTGGTGACAGCCGTCCTCGGCCCCAACGGAGCCGGCAAGACCACCACGATCGAGACCTGCGAGGGCTACCGCCGCGCCGACGCCGGCACGGTACGGGTCCTCGGCCTCGATCCGGTCGCCGACGCGCCCCTGCTCCGCGCGCGGGTCGGGGTGATGCTCCAGTCCGGCGGTGTCTACTCCGGCGCCCGGGCCGAGGAGATGCTGCGCCATATGGCGAAGCTGCACGCCCATCCGCTGGACGTGGACATGCTGATCGAACGCCTCGGGCTCGGCGGCTGCGGCCGGACGGTCTACCGGCGGCTCTCCGGCGGCCAGCAGCAGCGCCTCGCCCTGGCACTGGCCGTCGTGGGCCGCCCCGAACTGGTCTTCCTCGACGAGCCCACCGCGGGCCTCGACCCGCAGGCCCGCCGCTCCACCTGGGAACTGGTGCGCGAACTCCGGGCGGACGGCGTCTCCATCGTCCTCACCACCCACTTCATGGACGAGGCCGAACAGCTCGCCGACGATGTCGCGATCATCGACGCGGGCCGGGTCATCGCCCAGGGCAGTCCGGAACAGCTGTGCCGCGGCGGCGCCGAGAACACCCTCCGCTTCACCGGCCGCCCCGGTCTCGACGTCGGCTCCCTCCTCAAGGCGCTGCCGGACGGCACCGAGGCGGCCGAACTGACCCCGGGGGCGTACCGGATAACGGGCGAGGTGGGCCCCCAGCTGCTGGCGACGGTGGCCACCTGGTGCGTCCAGCACGGGGTGCTGCCCGACGGCATCTCGGTCGAACGGCACACGCTCGAAGATGTCTTCCTGGAGCTGACGGGGCGGGAGCTGCGCGCATGAGCACCACGGGTACGTACACACCGAAGCCGGGTGCCGCACCGCTCGGGCGCATGATCACGGCACAGGCGGCCCTTGAGGCGAAGATCCTGCTGCGCAACGGTGAGCAGTTGCTGCTCACCGTCGTCATCCCCGCTCTCGTCCTGGTCCTGTTCTCGACCGTGGACATCATCGACACCGACGGCGGGGATCCGGTGGGCTTCCTCACCCCCGGGGTCCTCGCCCTCGCCGTCCTGTCCACGGCCTTCACCGGCCAGGCCATCGCCACCGGTTTCGAGCGGCAGCACGGGGTCCTCAAGCGGCTCGGTGTCTCCCCGCTCCCCCGCTGGGCCCTGATGTGCGCCAAGACCCTCGCCGTCCTGGTCACGGAGATCCTGCAGATCGTGCTGCTGACGGTGATCGCGTTCGCGCTGGGCTGGTCCCCGGAGGGCAACCCCCTCTCCGTACTGCTGCTGCTCGCCCTCGGTACCGCCGCCTTCAGCGGGCTCGGGCTGCTGATGGCCGGAACCCTGCGGGCCGAGGCGACGCTCGCCGCCGCGAATCTGGTGTTTCTGCTCCTGCTGGTGGGCGGCGGGGTCGTCGTGCCGCTGGACCGGTTCCCCGCCGGGGTCGAGTCCGCGCTCGCGCTACTGCCGATCTCCGCGCTCTCCGACGGACTGCGCGATGTGCTCCAGGACGGCGCCTCCCTGCCCTGGGGAAATCTGGGCATCCTCACCGTCTGGGCGGTGCTCGGCCTGGGCGCGGCGGGCCGTTTCTTCCGCTGGGAGTAGCCGCCGCCCGCCCTCCGGACAGGGACCGGGGTCATCCATCGGGTGCGGTTGCCCGTCGCCCGGGACGGGACCGGGGTCATCCATTGGGTGCGGTTGCCCGCCCGAGTCTTCCGCCGGCGCCCGCCCCCGGGTCAGTATGTGTGCCTGCCAAGATCGGTACGACCGGCGGGAGGCCACGATGGAGCGGACCGCCGCACTGCGGCTGGACGCGGAGTGGGCGAAGGTCCGGTCCGGCCGGGCCGGTGTCTCGTCCGGCGCACGCGAACGCATGCTGCTGGATCTGATCGCCGCGCTGACCCCGCACGCCGAGGACGACACCCCGCTCGCCGCCCGGCTGAGCCTGCGGTACGGCGATCTCGCCCGGCACCACTTCGACGCGGGCCGGCGCGCGGACGCCCTCGCCGCCGTCCAGCAGGCGATCCGGCGCTGCGCCGGTCCTGCCGGGCAGGACCCCCGGTACGCCCGCTGGTACGCCAAGGCCCTGATCAGCAAGGCCGTCTATCTCGCGGAGCCGCTCAGCGACGAACTGGGCCTGCCCCGGTACGCGTTCCGGCCGCACGGCGACCGCCCGCCCGCCGCCGCCCTCACCGACGGTCTCGCCGCCCTCGGGGTGACCCGCCGGGCCATCGGGGTGTGGGAGGGCCTGGACGCCTCGGACCCGCGCAACCGGGAGGGGCTCGCCCAGGCCCACGCCTTCCTCGGCGACCGGCTCGAAGAGCTGGGGGACCCGGTGGAGGCGGCGGGCTGGGCGGCGCGGGCGGAACGGGAGTTCCAGGAGCTGCGGCCGGCCGCCGAAGGGCGTGAACTGCTGCACTCCGCCGCCCTGGAGCACCTCGGCGACCAGCTGGAGCGCCGGCTGCGGCGCTGCCCCTTCCAGAACGGGCTGACCCTGCTGCGGTCCCGCGAACTGCTCCCGGCCCGGATGCTGCCGCTCGCCGTGGTGGCCGCCCGGATCGAGGGAGTGGAGCCCGAGGCGATCGCCGGAGGGCTGCGGCTGGAGGTCACGGAGGTACGGCGGATCCTGCGGGCCCGCTCCTGGCGGGCGGTGTGGCGGTTCGACACCCGGGCCGACCGGGGAGCGCCCTGGACCCCGATGGCGTTCCCCTGGCGCGGGATGGACGCCGTCACGGACCGCAGCGCGGCGGCGTTCGGCGACGACCTGACCGACGCGTTCCTCAGCGGCCCCGACCGGCCGCCGGAGCCGGTGCAGTGGCGGATGGCGGTGTGGTGGGAGGAGGAGGACCACCTCGACGGCTCGCGCTTCCGGCGCACCTGCGCTCCCACAGAACCCACAGCACCCCCAGCGCCCCCAGAACCGACAACGCCCGCAGCATCCGCAGAACCCACAGCACCCACAGCACCCGCATAACCGCGCGTGCCCGGTACGGGACACCCCTCGTGAAATCATGCACAAGGCCCCGCCTACGATGGTGCCCGTGCAGACCCCCCTCGCCCTTATCGCCAAGCGCTGGACGCCCGCCCCCGGGACTCTCCGGCGTGCCGCGCTCTCCGCAGTCGTGATGACGGTGATCATCATCGTCACGGGCGGCGCGGTCCGGCTGACCGGCTCCGGCCTCGGCTGCGACACCTGGCCCAAGTGCACGGACGACTCGCTCTTCGCCACCCCCGAGCAGGGGCTCCACGGCGCGATCGAGTTCGGCAACCGGATGCTGACGTACGTCCTTTCGGCGGCCGTCGGCTGGACCATCATCGCGGCCCGCTCGTCCAAGCCGGTGCGCCGATCGCTGACCCGGCTCGGCTGGGCGCAGTTCTGGATCGTGGCGACCAATGCGGTCCTGGGCGGGATCACCGTCTGGGCGGGCCTCAACCCGTGGACCGTGGCGGGGCACTTCCTCGCCGCCAACGCCCTGCTGACGGTGGCCGTGGTCACCTGGCACCGGGCCGCCGAGGGCGACACCGCGCCGCGCCCCCGGGTCCCGCGCCCGGTCCGCAAGCTGTCCTGGGCGATCGTCCTCGTCTCCGTGGTCCTGATCACCCTGGGCACCGCGGTGACCGGTTCGGGCAAGCACGCGGGTGACAGCAGCGATGTGCCGCGGATGCCGTGGGACTGGTCGGTCGCGGCCCATGTGCACGCCATCGCCGCCTGGGTGGTGTGCGCGCTGGCGCTGGCGATGTGGCTGGTGCTGCGGGTGGTCGACGCGCCGTCCGACGTCCGGGCGCGCGCCCGCGAGCTGCTGGTCGTGCTGCTGGCACAGGGCGGGATCGGCTACCTCCAGTACTTCACCGGGGTTCCCGAGCTGCTGGTCGGCGCGCATATGCTCGGCTCCTCGCTGATGTGGATCGCGGTGGTCCGGCTGGCGCTGAGCCTGCGCGAGCGCCCGCTCACCCCCGCGCCGGTCCCGGCCCAGGCCGACCCGGAGATGTCCGCCGCCTGACGGGTGCCGTACCCGGCGGTGCGGTGACCGGGGCCCGTGGCTCCCGGGGGGCCGTCAGGCACATCCGGCACATCCGGGGTGCGTCAGCACCCGACGCACGAGCCCCGGCGCCCGGAGCGGTCCACCGCCCGGCGCGCGTCAGTACCCGACCGCGCGGTGGCCGGATTCCGGCAGCCCGTAGACCCGGCGGGCGTTGCCCGCCGCGATCATCCCGGCGACCCGTTCGGCGTCCGCGCGCGACCAGGCGCCGTCGCGGACCCAGCCGCCGAGCACCCGGGCCAGTGCCTCCCGGAAGATCCGCGCGCCCACCACATGCAGTTCGGGCAGTCCGCGCGCGCCGCTGGAGAACAGCAGCTTCCCGAACGGAGCCAGCTCCAGCGTCTCCGCGAGGACGGCCGCCGCCCGCGCGCCGGTGTGCACGAGGGCGGGACCCAGGTCGGCGTACACATGCGGGTAGACGCTCGCCAGATGGGCGGCGTGGCGGTGGTACGGATAACCGTGCAGCAGCACCAGATCGGTGCCGAGGCCCGCGGTGGCCGCGGCGAAGCCCGCGAGCAGCATGGGGTCCTCCACCCCCACATGGAGCTGGAGCGGCAGCCCGGACGCGACGGCGATCCACAGCACATGGCGGACGAGGACGGGGTCGGTGAGTTCACCGCCGACCCGCCGGGTGGTCAGCCACCGGCCCGCCGCCCCGCGGACCTCGCCGGGGCCGGGCGGCTCGGGCACGGGGGCGACTCCGTGCCCCACCGCCGCCACCGAGGTGAAGGCGACGGCGGATGCGGCGGCGCCGTGGACCGCCTCGGCGAGGTTGGCGAGGAACCCCTCGACCGTGCCCGAGGTGTCGGCGACCTGCTCGGCGAGCAGTTCGAGCCGTATGATCTCCCGCGCCTCGGCCGCGCCGGCCGCGGCGATCTCGGGCGGTCCGGTGAGATCCCCGGGCAGCCCGGTGTCCACCAGATAGGTGGCGATCCCGCTGCCTCTGAGCAGCCGCCGGCCCGCTTCCAGCACCCCCAGCTCCCGTCTGCGGGCCAGATAGCGGGCGGGCGCGCAGTGGGCCTCCAGACCGAGCAGGGGCGGGCACCAGCGCCGTACGGCGAAACCCGTCTGGGTGTCGAAGAAGGTCGTGCCGGCGGCGGGTGGCCCCGGCGTACGCCCCAGTTGCGCCTCGAAGGTGCCGAGCCCCAGCTCGGTACGGAACACTCCGTGGCAGTACTGGTCCACGAGGTTCGGGGGGTCGATCATCCGGGGCGCCTCCTCCGCGTCATGGACCGTGCTTCCACAGTCCTAACGGGTGACACCCCGGCGAGGTGTTGCTCGGCGGCGGCCGGTCCCGGTCAGCCGTTGGCCGGGAGCGGCGGCCGGTCCCGGTCAGCCGTTGGCCGGGCCACCGACCTGGATACCGGCCATCCGGGTCCATTCGTACGGCCCGGTGCGGACCTTGGCGGCGAACTCGCCGTCGAAGGACTCGTGGAGGGTGAGGCCCGCCTTCTCGGCCGCCGCGGTGGCGATGTCATGGCTGGGGGCGACGAGATCGCCCCACTCGCCGTCCTGGCCGACCAAGGAGATACGGGTGCCGATCTGTCCCAGGTAGGCGAGTTGGCCCTCGGCGCCGCCGTGGGCCTTGGCGAAGGCGGTGATCTGCCGGGCGAGCCTGGTGACCTTGTGCTGTGCGGAGTCGGGCATGCGGTGATGCTACGTGCGGGTACCCGGGATCCGCGACGGTGAGCCGCAGTGGTGTGGGCCACTGGGGTTCGGCTCCCGTGGGATGCGGGGAGCGGCTCAGCTCACGAACGGGTCGACCGCGACCGCGACGAACAGCAGCGACACATAGGTGATCGACCAGTGGAACAGCCGCATCTCCTTCAGCTTCGGGCCGGTCACTCCGGCCTTGGCCCGGCGCTGGAGGCCGTGTGCCTCCCAGATCCACCAGCCGCCGGTGGCCAGCGCGACGGCCGTGTAGAACCAGCCGGTGTAGCCGAGGGGGGTGAGCAGCAGGGAGACGGCGACCATCACCCAGCTGTAGAGGACGATCTGGCGGGCCACCACCCGGTTGGACGCGACGACCGGGAGCATCGGGACGCCGACGCGGGCGTAGTCCTCCCGCACCTTCATCGACAGCGGCCAGTAGTGCGGCGGGGTCCAGAAGAACATGACGAGGAAGAGGATGACCGCGGCCCACGACATGGAGTCGGTGACGGCCGACCAGCCGATCAGTACGGGCATACAGCCCGCGATACCGCCCCAGACGATGTTCTGCGAGGTGCGGCGCTTGAGGATCATCGTGTAGACGACGACGTAGAAGACGAGGGCGCCCAGCGCGAGCCAGGCGGAGAGCCAGTTGACCAGCAGCCCGAACCAGAGCGTGGAGACCACCGCGAGCGCGAGGCCGAAGACCAGGCTCTCGCGCGGGGAGACCATTCCGGTGACCAGCGGGCGCTGGGCGGTCCGGTCCATCAGGGCGTCGATGTCACGGTCGATGTACATGTTGAGCGCGTTGGCGCCGCCCGCGGACAGATAGCCGCCGAGACAGGTCGCCAGGACCAGCCACAGGTCGGGTACCCCTTGCTCAGCGAGGAACATCACCGGCACAGTGGTGATGAGCAGAAGCTCGATGATCCGTGGCTTGGTGAGCGCCACGAATGCCTTGACCCTTGCCCCGAACGGCCGGGCGCCGGGGTTCGTCCCCGGCTGTCCCACAGCCCCGGGGGCCTGGAAGGTACCCCCCGCTGGACGGGATTCGACGGCTGTCACGCACACCCCTGACAGAGACTCCCAGCAAGCCACGGGCACATGCAGATACATGAAGACCCGGTAAAGACTTGCGCGTACCACGCCACTCTAGAGGCTGCCGATCCGTCGCCCGGCACGGGGGTGGGGTCGTGTTGGGCACCCGTCCCGACCTCTGCGGATAGCTCTGTGTACAGGCCGCGCGGGCTGTCGCGGGTAGGCTCGGCAGCGCCCGGTGCCTCCGTCGTCACCGGGAGCTGACATGAAGACGCATGAACACATATGAAGACATGTGGAGAGGAGCCCTGACCCAGGGTGAGCACCGAGCCGACCACCACAGACCTTGAGTGGACCGATCTGGACCAGCGGGCCGTCGATACCGCCCGCGTCCTGGCCATGGATTCCGTACAGAAGGTCGGCAACGGCCACCCCGGTACGGCCATGAGCCTCGCACCTGCCGCGTACGTCCTGTTCCAGAAGCTGATGCGGCACGACCCCGCCGACGCGGACTGGACGGGCCGGGACCGGTTCGTGCTCTCCGCGGGCCATTCGTCGCTGACGCTGTACATCCAGCTCTATCTGGCCGGGTACGGCCTGGAGCTGGACGATCTGGAGACGTTCAGGACCTGGGGTTCGAAGACGCCCGGCCACCCGGAGTACGGACACACCACCGGCGTGGAGACGACGACCGGGCCGCTCGGCCAGGGTGTCGCCAACGCGGTGGGCATGGCCATGGCCGCCCGCTACGAGCGCGGCCTCTTCGACCCGGACACCGCGCCCGGCGCCTCGCCGTTCGACCACACCATCTGGGCGATCGCCGGTGACGGCTGTCTCCAGGAGGGCATCTCCGCCGAGGCGTCCTCGCTGGCCGGGCACCAGAAGCTGGGCAATCTGGTGCTGCTGTGGGACGACAACCACATCTCCATCGAGGGCGACACGGAGACCGCCGTCTCCGAGGACACCCTCAAGCGGTACGAGGCGTACGGCTGGCACGTCCAGCGGGTCGAGCAGGCGGCGAACGGCGATCTCGACCCGGCGGGTCTGTACCGCGCCCTGAAGGCCGCGCAGGCCGAGACCGAGCGGCCGTCGTTCATCGCGGCGCGCTCGATCATCGCCTGGCCCGCGCCGAACGCCCAGAACACCGAGGCCGCCCACGGCTCGGCGCTGGGCGAGGACGAGGTCGCGGCCACCAAGCGGGTCCTCGGCTTCGACCCGGAGAAGCACTTCGAGGTCTCCGGCGAGGTCATCGCGCACACCCGTGGGGCGCTCGACCGGGGCCGTGAGTCCCGTGGCGAGTGGGAGAAGACGTTCGCCGCGTGGCGTACGGCCGACCCGGAGCGGGCCGCCGAATTCGACCGGGTCCGGGCGGGCGAGCTGCCGGCCGGCTGGGAGGAGAAGCTGCCGGAGTTCGAGACGGGCAAGGGTGTCGCCACCCGCGCCGCCTCGGGCAAGATCCTCCAGGCGCTGGGCGCGGTCGTGCCGGAGCTGTGGGGCGGCTCCGCCGACCTCGCGGGCTCGAACAACACGACGATCGACAAGACCTCGTCGTTCCTGCCGAAGGGCAACCCGCTGCCGGAGGCCGACCCGTACGGCCGGACGATCCACTTCGGGATCCGTGAGCACGCGATGGCCGCCGTGATGAACGGCATCGCGCTGCACGGCAACACCCGTGTCTACGGCGGCACGTTCCTGGTCTTCTCCGACTACATGCGCAACGCGGTCCGGCTCTCCGCGCTGATGCATCTGCCGGTGACCTATGTGTGGACGCATGACTCGATCGGTCTCGGCGAGGACGGCCCGACCCACCAGCCGGTGGAGCACCTGGCGTCGCTGCGGGCCATTCCGGGGCTGAACATCGTCCGGCCGGCGGACGCCAACGAGACGGCGATCGCCTGGCGCGAGATCCTCCGGCGCTACACCAAGAAGTTCGGGGTGGGCGCCCCGCACGGTCTGGCGCTCACCCGCCAGGGTGTGCCGACGTACGCGTGGAACGAGGACGCGGCCCGTGGCGGGTACGTCCTCCAGGAGGCCGACGGCGGCTCGCCGCGGATCGTCCTGATCGGTACCGGCTCCGAGGTGCAGCTCGCCGTGGCGGCGCGTGAGCTGCTCCAGGAGGCCGGGGTGCCGACGCGGGTGGTGTCGATGCCGTCCGTGGAATGGTTCGACGAGCAGGACCAGGCGTACCGGGACTCGGTGCTGCCGCCCGCCGTCAGGGCGCGGGTGGCGGTCGAGGCCGGGATCGGGCTGACCTGGCACCGCTTCGTGGGCGATGCCGGCCGCATCGTTTCACTGGAGCACTTCGGCGCGTCCGCGGACGGCAAGGTGCTGTTCCGTGAGTTCGGCTTCACTGCCGAGGCGGTCGCCGCCGCCGCGCGGGAATCTCTCGAAGCCGCCGCGCGCTGACGCGATTACACGACGAAGCAGGAGATGCAACCCTCATGACAGACGCACTCAAGCGCCTCTCCGACGAAGGTGTCGCGATCTGGCTGGACGACCTTTCGCGCAAGCGGATCTCGTCGGGCAATCTCGCCGAGCTGATCGACCAGCAGCATGTGGTGGGTGTGACCACCAACCCGTCGATCTTCCAGAAGGCGATCAGCGGCGGTGACGGCTATGAGCAGCAGCTCAAGGAGCTGGCCGCCCGCCGGGTGACCGTCGAGGAGGCCGTCCGGATGATCACGACGGCGGATGTCCGGGACGCCGCCGACATCCTGCGGCCGGTCTTCGAGGCCACCCAGGGCCAGGACGGCCGGGTGTCCATCGAGGTGGACCCGCGGCTCGCGCACAACACCCGGGCGACGGTCGCCGAGGCCAAGCAGCTGGCCTGGCTGGTGGACCGGCCCAACACCCTGATCAAGATCCCCGCCACCCGGGCGGGCCTGCCGGCGATCACCGAGACGATCGGTCTGGGGATCAGCGTCAATGTCACGCTGATCTTCTCGCTGGAGCGGTACCGCGAGGTGATGGACGCCTACCTCGCCGGTCTGGAGAAGGCCAAGGCGCGCGGGCTCGACCTCTCGAAGATCCACTCGGTGGCGTCGTTCTTCGTCTCCCGCGTGGACACCGAGATCGACAAGCGCATCGACAGGCTCGGCACCCCCGAGGCGAAGGCCGCGCGCGGCAAGGCCGCCCTGGCCAACGCCCGGCTCGCCTACGAGGCGTACGAAGAGGTCTTCAGCGGCGACCGCTGGGCGCCGCTCGACAAGGCGCAGGCCAACAGGCAGCGCCCGCTGTGGGCCTCGACCGGGGTGAAGGACAAGGCGTACAAGGACACCCTGTACGTCGACGACCTGGTCGCCCCGGGCACGGTCAACACCATGCCGGAGGCCACTCTGGAGGCCACTGCCGACCACGGCCGGATCACCGGCGACACCGTGCGCGGCACCTATGACCAGGCACGCGCCGAGCTGGCCGCCGTGGAGAAGCTCGGTATCTCCTACGACGAGGTCGTCCAGGTGCTGGAGGACGAGGGCGTCGAGAAGTTCGAGACGTCCTGGAACGAGCTGCTCGCATCGACCGAGGCGGAGCTGAAGCGCCTCGCTCCCGCAGATTCCTCAGGGGGCTGAGGACGTTGTCCGGTACTGGCGAAGCCAATCCGCTTCGTGACGCCGCGGACCGGCGGCTCCCGCGTATCGCGGGGCCGTCGGGCCTGGTCATCTTCGGTGTCACCGGCGATCTGTCCCGCAAGAAGCTGATGCCCGCCGTCTACGACCTGGCCAACCGCGGTCTGCTGCCGCCGGGTTTCTCCCTGATCGGCTTCGCCCGCCGTGAGTGGCAGGACGAGGACTTCGCCCAGGAGGTCCACGACGCCGTCAAGGCCCATGCCAGGACCCCCTTCCGCGAGGAGGTCTGGCAGCAGCTCATCCAGGGTATGCGGTTCGTGCAGGGCGACTTCGGCGACGACGACGCCTTCGAGACGCTGAAGAAGACCATCGGGGAGCTGGACGAGGCACAGGGCACGGGGGGCAATTTCGCCTTCTATCTGTCGGTGCCGCCGAAGTTCTTCCCCACGGTCGTCAAGCAGCTCAAGAAGCACGGTCTGGCCGACCAGGCCGAGGGCTCCTGGCGCCGCGCGGTCATCGAGAAGCCGTTCGGCCACGACCTGGCCTCCGCCAAGGAGCTGAACCAGGTCGTCCACGAGGTCTTCCCGCCCCATGAGGTCTTCCGGATCGACCACTATCTGGGCAAGGAGACCGTTCAGAACATTCTGGCGCTGCGGTTCGCCAACACCCTCTTCGAGCCGATCTGGAACCGGTCGTATGTCGATCATGTCCAGATCACCATGGCCGAGGACATCGGCATCGGGGGCCGGGCCGGGTACTACGACGGCATCGGCGCCGCCCGCGATGTCATCCAGAACCATCTGCTCCAGCTCCTGGCGCTGACCGCGATGGAGGAGCCCGCGTCCTTCGACGCGGACGCGCTCGCGGCGGAGAAGACCAAGGTCCTCGGCGCGGTGAAGCTGCCGAAGGACCTGGGCGCGGACACCGTGCGCGGACAGTACGCGGCGGGGTGGCAGGGCGGCGAGAAGGCCGTCGGCTATCTCCAGGAGGACGGTATCGACGCCAAGTCGAAGACCGACACCTACGCCGCCATAAAGCTGGAGATCGACAACCGCCGCTGGGCGGGGGTGCCGTTCTATCTCCGTACGGGCAAACGCCTCGGCCGCCGCGTCACCGAGATCGCGGTCGTCTTCCAGCGCGCGCCGCACTCCCCCTTCGACCACACGGCGACCGAGGAGCTGGGGCAGAACGCCCTGGTCATCCGGGTCCAGCCGGACGAGGGGGTGACCATGCGGTTCGGCTCGAAGGTGCCGGGGACCTCGATGGAGGTACGGGACGTGTCGATGGACTTCGCGTACGGCGAGTCCTTCACCGAGTCCAGCCCGGAGGCGTACGAGCGGCTCATCCTGGATGTCCTGCTCGGCGACTCCAACCTCTTCCCGCGGGTCGAGGAGGTCGAGCTGTCCTGGAAGATCCTCGACCCGATCGAGCGGTACTGGGAGAAGAACGGCCGGCCCGCGCAGTATCCGTCGGGGACCTGGGGTCCCGTCGAGGCGGACGACATGCTCGCACGAGACGGACGGAGCTGGCGCCGGCCATGAAGATCGATCTCACGGACACCACATCCGGCAAGATCAACAAAGCGTTGGTGCAGGGGCGCAGGGCGATCGGCACACCCGCCGTCGGCATGGTCCTCACCCTGGTCATCGTCACCGACGAGGAGAACGCCTACGACGCGCTGAAGGCGGCCAACGAGGCGTCCCGCGAACACCCCTCGCGCACGCTCGTGGTCATCAAGCGGGTCTCGCGCACCCCCCGGGCCAGGGCGCAGGCCAGGCTGGACGCCGAGGTGCGGGTGGGCGCGGACGCGGGCACCGGGGAGACCGTCGTCCTGCGGCTGTACGGCGAGGTCACCGACCACGCCCAGTCGGTGGTGCTGCCGCTGCTGCTGCCCGACGCGCCGGTCGTGGTGTGGTGGCCGGTGAACGCGCCGCTCGACCCGGCCAAGGACCCGCTGGGCGCGCTGGCGCAGCGCCGGGTGACCGACACCTACGCCACCGAGCAGCCGATCCACGATCTGACGGTGCGCGCCGACGCGTACACCCCCGGTGACACCGATCTTTCGTGGACCCGGATCACACCCTGGCGCTCGATGCTGGCCGCCGCGCTGGACCAGGTGGCCTGCGAGGTCACGGCGGTCGAGGTGGAGGGCGAGGAGTTCAATCCGAGCGTCGAACTGCTGGCGATGTGGCTCGCGGACCGGCTGAAGGTGCCGGTGAAGCGGAGCCTGTCGACGGGTCCCGGGCTCACCGCCGTGCGGATGGACACCAACTGCGGTCCGATCGTGCTGGACCGGGCGGACGGCTCGCTGGCCAATCTGTCCATCCAGGGGCAGCCGGACCGGGCGGTCGCGCTGAAGCGGCGGGACACCGCCGAGCTGATCGCCGAGGAGCTGCGCCGGCTCGACCCGGACGACACCTACGCCTCGGCGCTGCGGTTCGGCGTCGACCGGCTCGACGGCGGCCCGGAGGAGTCCCGGCCGATCGAGCAGCCCGCTCCGGCGAAGGCGGCCACCGCCGCTCCCGCCGCGAAGCGGGCTCCGGCCGGGAAGGCGACGGCGAAGTGAGCGTTCCGCAGCTCGTCGTCCACCGCGACAAGGAGCTGATGGCGCAGGCCGCGGCGGCCCGGCTGATCACCAGGATCGTGGACGCCCAGGCCGCGCGGGGCTCGGCGTCCGTGGTGCTGACCGGGGGGCGCAACGGCAACGCGCTGCTGACCGCGCTGGGGGCGTCCCCGGCGCGGGACGCGATCGACTGGCAGCGGCTGGATCTGTGGTGGGGCGACGAGCGGTTCCTCCCGGAGGGGGATCCGGAGCGCAATGTCACACAGGCCCGCGCGGCCCTGCTGGACAGCGTTCCCCTCGACCCGGCCCGGGTGCGTCCGATGGCCCCGTCCGACGGCGCGTACGGCAGTGATGTGGAGGCCGCGGCCGCCGCGTACGCCACCGCGCTCGCCGCGGCGGCCGGGCCGGAGGACCACGGTCCGGTGCCGACCTTCGATGTGCTGATGCTCGGTGTGGGCCCCGACACCCATGTCGCCTCGCTCTTCCCCGAGCTGCCCGCCGTCCGGGAGACGGACCGCACGGTCGTCGGCGTCCACGGCGCGCCCAAGCCGCCGCCCACCCGTATCTCCCTCACCCTCCCGGCGATCCGTGCCGCCCGCGAGGTGTGGCTGCTTGCGGCGGGCGCGGAC
>NZ_JBSGUP010000145.1:0-14661 GCF_053607985.1 Streptomyces sp. NPDC055078 | reverse complement strand
GCCCCGGCGCGCGCAGCGTCCACGCACTGGAGCTGTGCCGCGATGGCCACCAGCGCCCACACCAGCGCCATCACGAAGAGCACCAGGGCCGGAATCGCGACGGCCGCCTCCGCCGTCACGGACCCCCGGTCGGATCCCCCGCTCCGAGCACCCGGCCGGGGCGCCGAAGGGCTGTGCGCGCCAGGCCCGAGCGTCTGCCGCCGGGCGGGCTCCGGGCGACTCCCGGGCCCCGGTCCGCTCTCAGAACTGCGCATCGAGCGCCTTCCCGATCAACGACTCCAACGCGCCGGACACCGCCCCACTGGTGACGATCTTGTACAGAACCGCCGCGAACGCGCATGCGGCGATCGTCCCCATCGCGTACTCGGACGTGGTCATCCCCGAGTCCGCCCGGTGCCCACGCAGCCGGTGCCACAGGCGTCGCAGCCAGGCACGCGCCGGATTCCTCATGTCTGCCCCCATGTCGATCCCCCAGATATCTCGTTCAGTCGCCGTTCAGCAGTCCGCCCGCCAGCCCGATCACCACGGGAGCGACCCCGACCGCGAGAAACGCGGGCAGGAAGCACAGCCCCACCGGGGCAGTGATCAGCACCTGGGCCCGGCGGCCCCGGGCCACCGCGCTACGGGCCCGGTCCGCCCGCAGCCGCTCGGCCAGCCGGGCCACGGGCTCCGCGGCCGGAGCACCCGTGGAGTCGGCCCGCTTCAGGCAGCGGGCCAGCTCCGCCGCACCCGGTATCGCGGCGAACCAGCCCCAGGCCCGGTCCGGTTCACCGCCGAGACGCAACTCGGCCGCCGCCCGTGTCAGCCGCTCTCCGACCGGACCGCCCAGCGATTCCCCGACCGCCTCCGCGGCTTCGCGCGGCCCGGCCCCCGCGGAGATGCACGCGGCCAGCAGATCGGCCGCGAGCGGCAGTTGCCGCTCGCCGTCGCCGTCGGCGTCAGCTTCGGTGCCAGTGCCGGTATCGCCGTCGACGGCAAGAGCCGTGCTCGTGCCCGCATCCGTCCTGCCCGGTCCACCACGCCGCTGCCTCCGCCATACGCCGTATGCGGCAGCGAGCCCGACAGCGCACCCGAGCACCCCTCCCACCAGGACATATCCGGTGACCACGGCACCGAACGGAGCGGCCCAGCGCCTGATCCACACCCGGGGCTCCGGGCGCCATCGCCGGCGGCTCCGCTCCCTCGCCAGAAGGATCTCGGCGCGCCGGCGCACCCGGCGCTCACGGCGGCGACCGAGAGCGCCGGACGCCAGCCAGATCACGGTCGCCGCGACCAGTACCGGTGTCCCCAGCCTGTGGACGAGGTCGCCCGTCATTCCACCTGCCCCTTCCCGGTGATCCGGGCCGCCCAGCAGACCCCGGCGATCTGCAGCAATCCGCCGATCAGCAGGCACATCAGGCCCGCCGGGGTGTGCAGCAGCACCCGAAACGGGTCGGCGCCCAGGCCCCAGCCCATGGCCAGTCCCACCACGGGCAGCAGCGCCAGCAACCCGATCGTCGACCGCGCGCCCGCCAACTGGGCCCGGGTGTCCTCCCGCTGGTCCCGGTCCGCGCGCAGCGCCGCCTCCAGACGGTCGAGCCCCGCGACGAGGCCCGCCCCGCTGTCCACGGCCACCCGCCAGCAGGCGGCGACACCGGCCAGCCCGTCCGCGCCCGGCTCACGGGCCGCCTCCCGCAGCGCCTGGGGCACATCGCCCCCGAACCGGGCCGCCGCGACCACCGCGGCCTCTCCAGAGCCCAGCGCGCCCGTGGCCCCGGCCGCGCACACCAGTGCCTGGCCCGGCTGAAGCCCCGCCCGCAGTTCCCCGGAGACCGCGCCGCACAGCGCGATCACCTCCGCGGCCCGCCGCTCCCGCACCCTGGACCGCTCCCGGGTCCGCAGCCGACGTCTCACCAGCGGCACCGCAACCACCCCGGCGATCAGCGGCAGCACCGACTCGCCCAGCACAGCCGGCACCAGCGCCACCGGCAGGCACAGCCACTCCCGCCGCGGCCACACCACCGGCCGCAGCCGCTCCCACGACCACGGCGGAGGCTCCGGCACCACCCCGCCCCCGGCGACCAGCAGCCTCGCCCGCGTCAGCCCCCGGTCCCGGCCGGCCATCGCGCACGCCACAGCCACCAAGCACAGCGCCGCCGCGTAACCCGGATCAGCGATGGTCACAGCGCACCCCCCGTGAGCATCCGGAAGCGCTCCCAGCCCGGTCCGTACGCGAACGCCTCCGTGCCCCACCGCAGAGCGGGCACCGTCCGCACCAGCCCCGCCGCGTCCCGCTCCAGCACATGCGCCTCGGCGACCCGGCGGCGGCCGTCCCGGTCCCGTACGAGATGGATCACGACCGAGAGCGCCGCCGCCAGCTGGCTGTGCAGGGCGGCTCGGTCGAGCCCGGCGGCCGTACCCAGGGCTTCGAGCCGCGCGGGGACGTCCGCCGCCGCGTTCGCGTGAACGGTCCCGCAGCCGCCCTCGTGCCCCGTGTTCAGCGCGGCCAGCAGCTCGGTGACCTCCGCTCCCCGGACCTCGCCGACGACCAGCCGGTCGGGCCGCATGCGCAGGGCCTGCCGGACCAGGTCCCGCAGCGCGACCCGGCCCGCGCCCTCCTGATTCGCCGGGCGGGACTCCAGGCGCACGACATGAGGGTGGTCGGGGCGCAGTTCCGCGGAGTCCTCGGCCAGCACGATCCGCTCACGTCCGCCGACGAGCCCCAGCAGGCTCGCCAACAGGGTTGTCTTGCCTGTGCCCGTACCACCACTGATCAGGAACGACAGCCGAGCGTCGATCAGCGCCCGGAGCACCCGGTCGCCGCCCGGCGGGACGGTCCCGGCCGCCAGCAGCTCCGCCATCGAGAACGCACGGGGCCGCACCACCCGCAGGGACAGGCAGGTGCAGCCAACCGCGACCGGGGGAATCACGGCGTGCATCCGGGTCCCGTCCGGCAGCCGGGCGTCCACCCACGGCCTGGCGTCGTCCAGCCGCCGCTCGGCGACGGCGGCGAGCCGCTGGGCCAGCCTGCGCACCGAGGCGGCGTCGGTGAAGCGCACCCCGGTCAGCTCCAGGCCCCGGCCCCGGTCCACCCACACCCGGTCGGGAGCGCAGACCAGCACATCGGTCACGGCCGGATCGGCCAGCAGGGGCTCCAGCGGCCCGGTCCCCACCAGCTCGCACCGCAGGGCCTCGGTGCCGCCGAGCACCTCCGCGTCCCCCAGCAGCCTCCCCTGTGCCCGCAGGGCCGCCGCGACCCGGGCCGGAGTGGGCTCGGCGCCGCTCTCCGCGAGACGCTGCCGTACGGCGTCCAGCAGCCCGCTGCTCATGAGGCCGCGCTCCCGGCCAGCGCACGGTCCCAGAAGGCCGCGCAGAACCTGCCCAGGGGCCCGCGCCCGGCTCCCGGCGGAGAACCCCCGTCCTGGGCGAGGAGCAGTCCGGCCTCACTGGGCAGCTCACCCGCGAGCGGCAGGCCCAGCGAGGCAGCGACCCATCCCTCGTCCAGCCCCGCGGCATACGGGCCGCGCGCCACGACGCGCAGATCCTCCAGGACCATGCCCACCACCGACGCCACCCGGTTCGCCGCGGCGACCGCGCGCAGCTCGCCCGGTACCACCAGCAGCCCCAGGTCCAGCTGGGCCAGCATCTCCACGACCCCTTCGTCGACCCGGCGCGGCAGATCGACCACGACCACCCCGCCGCGCCTGCGCGCCGCGGCCAGCACCGACCGCATCGCCTCCGGCGGGATCACCACCGAGTCGCCCCGGTCCCAGCTGAGCACGCGGAGCTGGTGCAACTCGGGCAGCGACTCCTCCAGGGCGCCACCCGCGACCCGGCCCTTGGAGGCGGCGAAATCCGGCCATCGTCTTCCCGCTGCTCGCTCACCGCCGAGCAGCACATCGAGACCTCCGCCGAGCGGGTCGGCGTCGACGAGCATGGTGCGCCGACCGGTCCGGGCGGCGGTCACCGCCAGCGCGCAGGCCAGCGTCGACGCCCCGGCTCCGCCGCGCCCGCCGATCACCCCGACCGTCAGCGCCTGCTGTCCGACGCCCTCGACCACATCGGCGATCCGGTCGAGGAGCCAGCTCTCCGCGTCGGGCAGCCTCAGCACGGAGTCCGCCCCGATCTCCACCGCGTACCGCCAGACGTCCGGGTCGTCCTGATCGCGCCCGACGAGCAGCACCCCACGGCGGCGGGCGGCACCCCGGCAGCGCGCGGCTGCGTCGTCGCCGACCAGGACCAGGGGAGCCCCTTCCCAGCTGCCCCCGTCCTCCGGGACCGAATGACGGACCTCCGGCTCGGCGCCCGCCGCGGCGCACAACCGCAGCAGATCGTCGAGCAGTTCCATGTCCTCGGTGACGATCAGGGGCCCTTCCCGCCGGCCTTCGCCGACCGGTGCCCTCTTCGATGTCATGGATCCAGCCACGATCTCCACCCCCGATTGCTGCGATCCCGCTTCGTAACGGGATCGGTGATTCCTGGCTTCCGCGAACTACGCGGGTGGAATCACGGTGCAGCACACCGGAAAAACGTGTGGATCTTGCTAAAAAGCTGTGGACAACTCACCACTTGTGAATATCTCCGTAGCCCATACCAGTGACTCCCACGAGCACCCCTTCCGCTACGCACAGTGACGATGCAGAGTGGTGGAGACCGCACCCGGCGAAGGGCCCAAAAAGGGAGAAGGATCGAAATGGATCACGGCCGTATCACGAAAACACGTCCGGACATGCGACGACCCCCGCCGGGGGGGGAGAGCGGGGGTCGTCTCTCCGGCCGACTCGGGGGGGGAGGAGCCGGACCGGGTTAGCACGGTCGCGAACGATCCGTGACTTCCATGGTGTACCCGACAGCCTTCTCAGGCAAACCCACACGCCGGAGCGTACGCCGAATGGTGGGCACCTATGCTCGGCTCGTGGAAAACCACTCCTTGCCTCGCGCAGCCGCGTTCTTTGATCTGGACAAGACGGTCATTGCGAAGTCTTCGACGCTGACCTTCAGCAAGTCCTTCTACCAAGGCGGCCTGATCAACCGGCGGGCCGTACTGCGGACCGCCTATGCCCAGTTCGTTTTTCTCGCGGGCGGCGCCGACCACGACCAGATGGAGCGGATGCGGGAGTACCTCTCCGCCCTCTGCAAGGGCTGGAACGTCCAGCAGGTGAAGGAGATCGTCGCCGAGACCCTGCACGATCTGATCGACCCGATCATCTACGACGAGGCCGCTTCCCTCATCGAGGAGCACCACACCGCGGGCCGGGACGTGGTCATCGTCTCCACCTCGGGCGCCGAGGTGGTCGAGCCGATCGGCGAGCTTCTCGGCGCGGACCGGGTGGTCGCCACACGCATGGTGGTGGGCGACGACGGCTGTTTCACCGGCGAGGTGGAGTACTACGCCTATGGGCCGACGAAAGCCGAAGCCATCAAGGAACTGGCCGCCTCCGAGGGATACGACCTCTCCCGTTGCTACGCCTACAGCGACTCCGCCACCGATGTTCCGATGCTGGAGTCCGTGGGCCACCCCTATGCCGTGAATCCGGACCGGGCACTGCGCCGGGAGGCAACCGCGCGCGACTGGCCGATTCTCGTCTTCAACCGGCCGGTCCGGCTGAAACAGCGGCTGCCCGCGTTCTCCATGCCCCCGCGCCCCGCCCTGGTCGCCGCCGCGGCCGTGGGCGCCGCGGCTGCGACGGCCGGTCTGGTCTGGTACGCCAGCCGGCGCCGCAGCTCCGCCGCTCAGGCCACGGCGGCGGAAGTCATCGGCGGCGCCTTGATTCGCTTCGCCCGTATTTGAACCTAAAAGTAAAGAACCAAGGCGAGGGCTTCCGCTTCCCTCCGCGCTGGAGTACAAAGGAGTCAACGGCCCGCGAGACCAAGGCCATCCGAGAGGATCACCTGAAAACGCATAAAGGCCCCACGGACCGAGCATGAAAACTGAGCACCCACGCGACGTCGACCCGTCGATTACGGGCCAGCCGCACCAGGTGACGGGCAGAAGTACCCGACCTGATGGGCAACACTTCGAGGACGCCTGGTAACTCGGTGGACGTGCCAGCGGCGGTACCGGGACCGGTACCGCCGCAACCCTGTTCAGGGCCCCGCCGCCAGCCCCCAGGGCCCGGACCGCGCCGTACAACCATCGGTGCGGCGGGAGCAGCCGGACTCCATGACGGTCCGCCGGGCCCACGGCCTCGCCGTGCGCCGCCCGCCCGCGTACGAACGCGGACTCACCGCCCACTCACCGCGTGCCGCTACTCACCGCGTGCCGCTTCGTTCATGCGGCCCCGCGCTGGAGCGCCTCACAGACCGCCGTCGACTCCCTGACACCCAGTTCCACCGAGCGCCCGCAGTGCGCGATCCAGGCGGCCATCCCTTCCGGGGTACCGGCCGTATAGCCGTCGAAGGCCGTGGCGTACGCGGCCCGGCCCTGCTCCGCGTGCCCGACCTCCGCCGGGCAGATCGACTTCGGGTCCAGCCCGCTGCCGATCAGGACGATGCGCTCGGCGGCGCGGGCCACCAGGCCGTTGTACGAGCCGAAGGGGCGCAGCGCGAGCAGTTCGCCGTGCACCACGGCGGCCGTCACCAGCGCCGGGGCCGAACTGCCGGCGATGATCAGTGCGGCGAGTCCGTCCAAGCGGCCGGCCAGTTCGTCCGCGTCCGGGAGTGGGGCCTCGACGAGGGGCTCGTCGACCGGTTCGCCCGCCAGCCTCGGGCGGCCCACGGTCTCGTCGTCACCGGCGCCGCCCGCCGCGACCAGATGCAGCCTCGCCAGCACCCGCAGCGGCGACTGCCGCCAGACGGAGAGGAGTTGTCCCGCCTCGGCGGTCAGCCGCAGTGCGGCGCCGACCGTAAGGGCCTCGGACCCGACGCTGAAGTCGGTACGCCTGCGGACCTCTTCCAGCGCCCAGTCCGCACCGGACAGCGCGGCGGAACCACGCGCTCCGCGCAGTGCCGCCTCCGAGGTGACCTCATTGCTCCGCCGTCTCATGATCCGGTGCCCGTAGACCCGGTCGACGGCCTTGCGGACGGAGTCCACGGAGTCGGCCACGCCCGGCAGCGAGCCGAGAGGGGCGAGGGGATCGGCCGACGGGGCGGACGGTTCGGAAGCATGCGTGCTCATAGGCAGCGAGGCTACGCGCCCGCGGCGTACGCCCCACCTTGGAGTGGTCTTCTTCACTCGGCTTGACCGTACCCGGGGCGGTAACCACTACCCTAGGTGAACATGAAGATCGCTTTCGTAGGGAAGGGCGGCAGCGGCAAGACCACGCTGTCCTCGCTCTTCATCCGCCATCTGGCCGCCAATGAGGCCCCCGTCGTCGCGGTGGACGCCGACATCAATCAGCATCTGGGGGCCGCGCTCGGACTCGACGAGACACAGTCGGCCCAGCTGCCCGCCATGGGCGCGCATCTGCCGCTGATCAAGGACTATCTGCGGGGCTCCAACCCCCGGATCGCCTCGGCCGAGACAATGATCAAGACCACCCCTCCGGGGGAGGGCTCCCGACTGCTGCGCGTCCGCGAGGACAATCCGGTCTACGACGCCTGTGCCCGTACGGTCCGGCTCGACGACGGCGACATCCGGCTGATGGCGACCGGCCCCTTCGCCGAGTCGGACCTCGGGGTGGCCTGCTACCACTCCAAGGTCGGCGCGGTGGAGCTGTGCCTCAACCATCTGATCGACGGGCCCGACGAGTACGTGGTCGTCGACATGACCGCCGGGTCGGACTCCTTCGCCTCCGGGATGTTCACCCGCTTCGACATGACCTTCCTGGTGGCCGAGCCCACCCGCAAGGGCGTCTCCGTCTACCGTCAGTACAAGGAGTACGCACGGGACTTCGGCGTCGCGCTCAAGGTCGTCGGGAACAAGGTGCAGGGCCAGGACGACGTGGACTTCCTGCGGGACGAGGTGGGCGCCGACCTGCTCGTCACGATGGGGCACTCCGACTGGGTGCGCGCGATGGAGAAGGGCCGGCCCCAGCGCTTCGAGCTGCTGGAGGCGGACAACCGCATGTCGCTCCAGACGCTCCAGGACGCCGCGGAGGACTCGTACGAACAGCGCGACTGGGAGCGCTACACGCGCCAGATGGTGCACTTCCACCTCAGGAACGCGGAGAGCTGGGGGAACGCGAAGACGGGGGCCGACCTGGCCGCGCAGGTCGACCCCGCCTTCGTCCTCGGGGAACGGGCGGCGGACGTCAGCGCTCCGCTGCCGGCCTGACCACGGCCGGCTCAGCGCGCTTGGCCGACTCGGCGCGCTTGGCCGGCTGACCCGCCGGTGCCGCGGGCTGGGTGGCGAGGAAGGCCGCCCAGCCCTCCTTCGGCGCCTCGCCGACCTTAAGGGTGCGCATCTTCGCCAGCACCCGCGGGTCCTGCGCGTCGAGCCAGTCGGCGAGCTGCCGGAAGGACACGCACTTCACGTCCTTCTTGACACAGACCGTGGCGATCGTCTCCTCGATGGCGCGCATATAGGTGCCGCCGTTCCAGGACTCGAAGTGGTTGCCGATGATCAGCGGCGCACGGTTGCCCTGATGAGCGCGGTCGAATGCCTGCACGAGACCGTCACGCATCTGGTCGCCCCAGTACTCGTGCTGCGCGGGGTCGCCCTTGACGGTCCCGGACTGGTTGACCATGAAGTTGTAGTCCATGGACAGGGTCTCGAAAGCGCGGCCGGGAAACGGGACCAGCTGGAGCGAGAGATCCCAGAGGCCGAGTTCCTTCTCCGGCCAGATCTGGTCGTTGACACCGCTGGTGTCGTAGCGGAAGCCCAGCTCACTGGCGGCGCGCACAAAGTTCTTGCGCCCCTCCAGACACGGGGTGCGGGCGCCGATCAGCTCCTTGTCGTAGTCGAAGGGCAGCGGCTGCTCGCTCTTCAGTCCCGAGTTCGACTTCCAGTTCTTCACAAAGGACTTGGCCTGGCTGATCTCGCTCTTCCACTCGTCCACGGACCAGGTGCCCACGCCCCCGTCCGCGCCGCAGAAGTGGCCGTTGAAGTGGGTGCCCACCTCGTTGCCCTCCTGCCAGGCACCGCGCAGCTCGCGCACGGTGGCCTGGATGCCCCTGGCATCGTTGAAGCCGATGTCGGAGCGCCCGGCCGAGTGCTGCGGTGGCAGGTACATGCTCGACTTCTCCTCGGGGAGGAGATACACGCCGCTGAGGAAGTAGGTCATCGTGGCGTCGTACTTCCTGCCGACCTTGCGGAAGTGGGAGAACAGCTTCTGGCTGTCCTCGCCCGCGCCGTCCCAGGAGAACACCACGAACTGCGGTGGCTTCTGACCGGGCTTCAGCCGCTCGGGCTTGAGCTGGCCGGGCTGGGCTCCGGTGAAGGCCGTTGAGCCGTCGCCGATGAGCTGCGGCGCGGCCTTGGCGGCCGCCTTCTTGTTGGCTCCGGGCGCGCCTTCGCTTCGGGCGTCCTCATCGGACCCGGAACAGCCCGCGAGTCCCGCGATCAGTGCGGTGGCTACCGCGCCCACGGCGACCCTCTGTGTGACGGCCTTCATCCGCCCACCTCTTTCATATGACTTTGTGATTTTCCGACCGGCGTCGATGGCGCCGACAAAGTCGCATCGAGGTGAGGGGGGAGCAGGGGCGACGAGCCGCAATAAGCCCACTAATCACTGGAACGGGTGAAAGACTGCCCTATTTGCGCAGAAAATCATGCCCCAGTCTTTACTCTGCATTACGATCAATTTACTGAGAGTTGAGAATCCCGCCGCTGCACGCCGTGACCCACGGCCGCGCCCCACATTCCGCGACCGCGCTGCCCCGGAGGAGACGGGAACCATGTCCGCCTGCGTCCCCACCCGCACCGACCCCTTTTCTCGCGAACCCCACGAGACGGCCACGACCGAGGAGGAGCGCCCGCACAGCCCTTCTCCACCCGGCGACGGCGACCGCCGTCGCTTCCGTATCGCGGGAGCCGACCTGTCCGCGTCGGTCTCCGTCTTCCTGATCGCCCTGCCGCTCTCCCTCGGCATCGCCCTCGCCACCGGCGCACCCCTCCAGGCCGGACTGGTGGCCGCGGCGGTCGGCGGCATCGTCGCGGGCCGGGTAGGCGGATCCCCGCTCCAGGTCAGCGGGCCGGCGGCGGGGCTCACCGTCGTCACAGCCGATCTGATCCAGCAGTACGGCTGGCGCGTCACCTGCGCCATCACCGTCCTCGCCGGATTCGCCCAGCTCGGGCTGGCCGCCCTGCGGGTCGCCCGCTCCGCGCTCGCCGTCAGCCCGGCGATCGTGCACGGCATGCTCGCCGGCATCGGCGTCACGATCGCCCTCGCGCAGCTCCATATCGTGCTCGGCAGTACGCCCCAGAGCTCCGCCGTCGACAACATCCGGGCGCTGCCCGCCCAGTTGGCCCAGCTCCATCCGGCCGCGCTCACCGTCAGCGCCCTGACCGTGGCCGTGCTGCTGGCCTGGCCGAGGATCCCCGGCCGACCGGGGCGGATCGTCCGGAAGATCCCCGCCGCGCTCGCCGCGGTGGCGGGGGCGACCACCCTCGCCGTGCTCGCCACGCTGGACCTGCCCCGTGTCGACCTTCCGTCCTGGAGCAGCCACGCCCTTCCCGCACTGCCCGACGGACCGGTGCTCGGCATTGTCGCCGCCGTCCTGACGATCACCCTGGTGGGCAGCGTGGAGTCCCTGCTCTCGGCGGTCGCCGTCGACAAGCTGGTGGCGGCCCGCAAGGAGCCGGACGTCCGTATCCCCCGTGCCGATCTCGACCGGGAACTGGCCGGCCAGGGGGCCGCCAATGTGGTCTCCGGCGCGCTCGGCGGACTGCCCATCACCGGAGTGGCCGTGCGCAGTTCGGCCAATGTGGCGGCCGGCGCCGTCAGCCGCCACTCCACGATGCTGCACGGACTGTGGGTCGTCCTCGCCGCGCTGCTGCTGGTGCCCCTGCTCGATCTGATCCCCCTGGCCGCGCTCGCCGCGCTGGTGATGGTGGTCGGCATCCAGATGGTCAACATCACGCATCTGCGGAGCGTGCGGCGGAACAGGGAAATGCTGGTGTACGCCGTGACCCTGGTCTCGGTCGTCGCCACCGGGGTCCTGGAGGGCGTGGTGATCGGGATCGCGGTGGCGGTCGCGGTCGCGCTGCACCGGCTGACCAGGACCAGAATCACCGAGGAGCAGCGGGAGGGCGTCCACCGGGTGCGGGTGCGGGGCCAGTTGACCTTCCTCGCCGTGCCCCGGCTGAGCAGGGCACTGAGCCAGGTGCCCCACGGCACGGAGTGTGTGGTCGAGCTGGACGGGTCCTTCATGGACCACGCCGCATACGAGGCGCTGCACGACTGGCAGCTCGCCCATGTCGCCCAGGGCGGGACAGTGGAGTTCACCGGCCGGGCCGGTGGCCGGATCAGCGAGCCCGCATCCGAGACCCATGGCTGCTGTCGGCCATGGACCCCCTGGCGCAATCACCACTGCGAGGACCGGCCCCAGCACGCCACCGCCCATCGGCTGGCGGACGGCCTCAGCTCCTTCCAGCGCGATACGGCTCCGCTCGTACGGGACGAACTGGCGCGGCTGGAGCGCGAGGGACAGCAGCCATCGCAGCTCTTTCTCACCTGCGCGGACTCCCGCCTGGTCACCAGCATGATCACGGCCAGCGGACCGGGCGATCTGTTCACCGTGCGCAATATCGGCAATCTGGTGCCCCTGCCCGGCGACGAGAGCAGTGACGACTCGGTGGCGGCCGCGATCGAGTACGCCGTCGATGTCCTGCGGGTGAATTCGATCACCGTATGCGGGCACTCCGACTGCAGCGCGATGGAGGCCCTCCTGGCCATCCCGCCCGGGGGCGCGCAGACACCGCTGCGGCGCTGGCTGCGCCACGCCCGGCCCAGCCTGGAGCGGATGAGGAGCCGGCACCGCTCCTGGGCACGGATCTCGGGGCGGCTGCCCACCGACGCGGCGGAGCAACTGTGTCTGACCAATGTGCTCCAGCAACTGGAGCATCTGCGGGCCCATGAGTCGGTGTCCCGGCGGCTCGCCGAAGGCACCCTTGAGCTGCACGGGATGTACTTCCATGTCGGCGAGGCCCAGGCGTATCTGCTCGCCAGCAGCGACGAGCATGCGTTCGACGCGGTCTTCGACCGGGTCGTGCCCGCGTCGTCGCCCCTGGTGAAGGCACACGTCTGACCGCATCCCGCGCCCAGTCGCCGGGCACGGCGGCGAGGGTGCGGGCCCATCGGCGCAGCGTGCGGACCCGTCGGCGTAGCGTGCGGACCCGTCGGCGCGGGGGCCGAGCCATATACGCGTGCTGGGACCGAACCCCATCGGCGGAGGTGCCGGACTCCCGTCCGCGCTCAGGGGCAGGCCCCGTCCGCCCGGGTGCCGGACCCCATCCGCGCCGACACCCGCCGCGAAGGCTGAACCGGACCCGCGTCGGTACCCGCGGCACGGGCTGAACCGGACCCGCGCGCCGTCCGTGGAAACGTATGAGCACCTCCCTCCCACCGCCCGGGACGGAGGGGCCGTCCATGGTGACAGCCGGTACCGCATGGGGCGCCGGTCCCTCGGCGCCGGGGATCGTTCATGATGGATCGACGCCGACAACAGACAGACCCGATAGGTCTAAACCAATTTCCGGAAGGCTCTTGTCACCCGGCCCTCCGGCTGGTGAGCTATGGCATCGGACACATACGCACAGAAGACGCCCTGGGAAAGGGAGATGTCGTGAGCAACGAAAGCCTGGCCAACCTGCTCAAGGAAGAGCGGCGGTTCGCACCGCCGGCCGAGCTGGCCGCGAACGCCAATGTGACAGCGGAGGCGTACGAACAGGCCAAGGCGGACAGGCTTGGCTTCTGGGCCGAGCAGGCACGGCGGCTCACCTGGGCCACCGAGCCGACCGAGACCCTCGACTGGAGCAACCCGCCCTTCGCCAAGTGGTTCGCGGACGGGAAGCTGAATGTCGCCTACAACTGTGTGGACCGCCATGTCGAGGCCGGGAACGGCGACCGCGTCGCGATCCACTTCGAGGGCGAGCCCGGCGACAGCCGCGCCGTCACCTACGCCGAACTCAAGGACGAGGTCTCGCGCGCCGCGAACGCGCTGACCGAGCTGGGGGTCCGGAAGGGCGACCGGGTCGCCGTCTATCTGCCCATGATCCCGGAGGCCGTCGTCGCGATGCTGGCCTGCGCCCGTATCGGCGCCGCGCACTCGGTGGTCTTCGGCGGCTTCTCCGCCGACGCCGTCGCCTCCCGTATCCAGGACGCCGACGCCAAGCTGGTGATCACCGCGGACGGCGGCTACCGCCGTGGCAAGCCGAGCGCGCTCAAGCCCGCGATCGACGAGGCGGTGGCCAAGTGCCCGCAGGTCGACCATGTCCTGGTGGTGCGGCGCACCGGCGAGGACACCGTCATGGCCGAGGGCCGCGATGTGTGGTGGCACGACATCGTCGCCCGCCAGTCCGCGGAGCACACCCCCGAGGCGTTCGAGGCCGAGCACCCGCTCTTCATCCTCTACACCTCAGGGACCACCGGTAAGCCGAAGGGCATTCTGCACACCTCCGGCGGCTATCTCACCCAGGCCGCCTACACCCACCACGCCGTCTTCGACCTCAAGCCCGAGTCGGACGTCTACTGGTGCACCGCCGATGTCGGCTGGGTGACCGGCCACTCGTACATCGTGTACGGGCCGCTGGCCAATGGCGCGACCCAGGTGCTGTACGAGGGCACGCCCGACACCCCGCACCAGGGCCGGTTCTGGGAGGTCGTGCAGAAGTACGGCGTCACGATCCTCTACACGGCGCCGACCGCGATCCGTACGTTCATGAAGTGGGGCGACGACATCCCCGCCAAGTTCGACCTGTCCAGCCTGCGGGTTCTCGGGTCGGTCGGGGAGCCGATCAACCCGGAGGCGTGGATCTGGTACCGGGAGCACATCGGCGCGGGCAAGGCGCCGATCGTGGACACCTGGTGGCAGACGGAGACCGGCGCGATGATGATCTCGCCGCTGCCGGGTGTCACCGAGACCAAGCCCGGCTCCGCGCAGCGCGCGCTGCCCGGGATCTCCGCGACCGTCGTGGACGACGAGGCCAACGAGGTGCCCGACGGCGGGGGCGGCTATCTCGTCCTCACCGAGCCGTGGCCGTCGATGCTGCGCACCATCTGGGGCGATGACCAGCGGTTCATCGACACCTACTGGTCACGTTTCCCGGGCAGGTACTTCGCCGGCGACGGTGCCAAGAAGGACGACGACGGCGACATCTGGCTGCTCGGCCGGGTCGACGACGTGATGCTGGTCTCCGGCCACAACATCTCCACGACGGAGGTGGAGTCCGCGCTCGTCTCGCACCCCAAGGTCGCCGAGGCGGCGGTCGTGGGCGCGGCCGACGAGACGACCGGTCAGGCGATTGTCGCCTTTGTGATCCTCCGTGGTACGGCGTCGGAGGACGAGAACCTGGTGGCGGAGCTGCGCAACCATGTGGGGGCGACGCTCGGCCCGATCGCCAAGCCGAAGCGGGTGCTGCCGGTGGCGGAGCTGCCGAAGACCCGCTCCGGCAAGATCATGCGCCGGCTGCTGCGTGATGTGGCGGAGAACCGGCAGCTCGGCGATGTCACCACGCTCACCGACTCCTCGGTGATGGATCTGATCCAGACCCGGCTTCCGGACGCGGCGTCCGAGGACTGATCCACCGGCCGCGCACCGAGCGCGAGCCCCAGAGCGGCACCCGTACGGGCACCCGGCATC
>NZ_JBSGUP010000144.1:0-14720 GCF_053607985.1 Streptomyces sp. NPDC055078 | reverse complement strand
GCACAACGCCGTACCCGCGCACGCCGCGTGAACCGATGCCGGGGCCGATGCCGCCCGGCCCCCCGGCTCAGCCCGCCGCGTAGTTCCGCAGGAACAGGGCTTCCGTCAGGGACAGCCGCTCCAGCTCCTTCGGGCAGACCGACTCGTTCACCGCGTGGATCTGCGCCGCCGGCTCACTCAGCCCGATGAGCAGGATCTCGGCGCGCGGGTACAGCTCCGCGAGCGTGTTGCACAGCGGGATCGACCCGCCCATGCCGGAGGTCTGCATCTCCTCGCCCGGGTAGGCGATCCGCATGGCGTCCGCCATCGCCGTGTACGCGGGGCTGCCGACATCGGCCCGGAACGGCTGGCCGAGCCCGATCTGTTCCACCGACACCCGCGCGCCCCACGGGGTACGCGACTCCAGATGCGTGATCAGCAGCTTGGCCGCCTCGGTCGCGTCCACCCCCGGCGGCACCCGCAGACTGACCACGGCACGGGCGCTCGCCTGCACGGACGGTGTGGCACCGACCACCGGAGGGGCGTCGATGCCCAGCACGGTGACGGCGGGCCGCGCCCAGATCCGGTCGGCCACCGAACCCGAACCGATCAGCTCCACCCCGTCGAGCACCTTGGCGTCCTTCCGGAAGTCCGCCTCCGGATACTGGAGCCCCTCCCAGGTCTCGTCCGCACGCAGGCCGTCCACGGTCGTCGAGCCGTCCTCGGCGCGCAGTGAGTCCAGTACGCGGATCAGCGCCGCCAGCGCGTCGGGCGCGGCGCCGCCGAACTGCCCCGAGTGCAGATTCCCCGCGAGGGTGTCGACGCTCACCCGTACGAGCACCATTCCGCGCAGCGTCGCGGTGACCGTCGGCAGGCCCGTGCGGAAGTTGCCGGAGTCGCCGATGACGATGGCGTCGGCTGCCAGCAGTTCGGGGTGCGCTTCCGCGTACCGCTCAAGGCCGCCCGTGCCCTGCTCCTCCGAACCCTCGACGATCACCTTGATGTGCACCGGCACACCGCCGTTCGCCTTAAGGGCGCGCAGGGCGAGCAGATGCATGATGAAACCGCCCTTGCAGTCGGCGGCCCCGCGTCCGTACCAGCGGCCGTCGCGCTCGGTCAGCTCGAACGGCGGAGAGTCCCAGCCGTCCGGGTCCAGCGGCGGCTGTACGTCGTAGTGCGCGTACAGCAGCACGGTCGGAGCGCCCGCAGGGCCGGGCAGCAGGCCGTAGACGGACTGGGTGCCGTCCGGGGTGTCGAGGACGGCGACCTCCTGGAACCCCTCGGCGCGCAGAGCGTCGGCACACCAGCCGGCCGCCGCTTCGCACTCGCTCCTGGGGAACTGCGCCGGATCCGCCACCGACCTGAAGGCCACCAGTTCCGTCAGCTCCGCCTTGGCGCGGGGCAGGAGCGAGGCGACGGTCTCGGAGATCGGATCGGCGGTCATGGGCACGCTCCTCGTGGGTGCGACGTTGTGCCATATGTGTACGGCGAAATGTGTGCCCGATCCTCCCACAGCGATGCGGGACGACCGCGCCGTAGGATGCCGTCGAGAGCATGGGGCACGCGTCGGACCGGGAGCGGAAGCACATCGTGAGCAGCGAGAACGACGGCACCGAGGCAGGGTCGGAAGCACAGGAGCACGATGACACCGTGCACGACGGCACCGTGCACGACGGCACCGTGCACGATGACACCGTGTGGGACGTCGTCGTCATCGGGGCCGGGCCCGCGGGCGCTTCGGCCGCGTACGCGGCGGCGGTGGCGGGCCGTCAGGTGCTGCTGCTGGAGAAGGCCGAGCTGCCGCGTTACAAGACCTGTGGCGGCGGCATCATCGGCCCGTCGCGGGACAGCCTGCCACCCGGCTTCGAGCTGCCGCTGCGGGACCGTGTCCACGCCGTGACGTTCTCGCTGAACGGCCGGCTGGCGCGGACGCGACGCTCCAGGAAGATGCTGTTCGGGCTCATCAACCGCCCGGAGTTCGACGCGGGACTGGTCGAGTACGCGCAGAAGGCGGGCGCCGAACTGCGTACCGGCGTCACGGTCTCCCGGGTCGAGCAGCACGGTCCCGCCGTCCCGGACCGGCGCACGGTCGCCGTGGTGACATCCGGCGGGGAGAGGGTGCTCGCGCGGGCGGTCGTCGGCGCCGACGGCAGTGCGAGCCGGATAGGGGCACATGTCGGGGTGAAGCTCGACCAGGTGGATCTGGGTCTGGAGGCCGAGATCCCGGTGCCCGACTCGGTGGCGGAGGACTGGGCGGGGCGGGTGCTTATCGACTGGGGCCCGATTCCGGGGAGTTATGGCTGGGTGTTCCCCAAGGGGAAGGTGCTGACCGTCGGGGTGATCTCGGCCCGGGGCGAGGGCGCAGCCACCAAGCGCTATCTGGAGGACTTCATCGCGCGGCTCGGGCTCGCCGGGTTCGAACCGGCGATCTCCTCGGGCCATCTGACCCGCTGCCGGAGCGACGACTCACCGCTGTCGCGCGGCCGGGTCCTGGTCTGCGGGGACGCGGCGGGCCTGCTGGAGCCCTGGACCCGCGAAGGGATCTCGTTCGCCCTGCGGTCCGGCCGGCTGGCGGGGGAGTGGGCCGTCCGGATCTCGGAGGCGCACGACGCGGTCGACGCCCGCCGTCAGGCGCTGAACTACGCCTTCGCCATCAAGGCGGGACTGGGTGTCGAGATGGGCGTCGGGCGGCGGATGCTGGCCCTCTTCGCGCGGCGGCCGGGGCTGTTCCACGCGGCTGTCACCGGTGTGCGGCCCGCGTGGCGTGCCTTCGGCGACATCACGCGCGGCTCGACGACGCTGGCGGGCATCGTCCGTACGAGTGGGATGGCCCGCCGGGCCCTGGAGGCCATGGACCGCCGCGCGAACCGCTGAGCGGGCCCGCCCCCTCCGGCCGTCACTTGTCGACCGTGAGCCGGAACACCGGGTGCCGGTGGGCGGCGGCGAGCAGTTCCTCGTCCGTGGACTTGGCGTTCACCTCACCGAAGAAGCGCCCGACCTCCCAGCCCCAGCGTTCCAGATAGACCCGCAGCAGGGCGGGCTTCTCCTCGTCGGACAGCTCGACCGCGGTGAACTGCTGGACCCTGCGGCCGAGCTTGAGCCGCCCGCCGCCCGCGGCCCGGAGATTGCGCACCCACTGCGAGTGGCCGCGTGCGGAGATCAGATACGGGCCGCCCTCGTAGGGGAGCGGATTGACCGGGATGCTCCGCCACTCACCGCTGGTGCGACCGAGGACGGACAGCTCGGCGGTGCCGAGGACACTGACCCCGCGCCGGGCGAGCCAGCCGACTGCGCTGTTCATCAGGTGGTCGAGGCGACCGGGCTTGATGTAGTGGGTCTGCGGCATGGTGGGCTCCCTGGGCGGTGTCGGTGCTGCTCGGGCTGGTGGCGGGGTGGCGGGTGGGTGGGGGTGAGGAAAGGTGAAGGTGCTGTGGGTGTTGCAGGCGCTGTGGGTGTTGCAGGTGGTTGCGGGCGATTGCGAGAGCAGTGCTCTCGCTTGAGATCAGTGTGCACCGGATTGGTGCTCCAAAGCAAGAGCAGTGCTCTCGATATTGGTCACTGCTCCGAAACGTGACAGACTGTCCCGCATGACCACGATCCGTGGGGCCAGGGAACGGGCCCGTGTCGAAGTCACCGCGGCCATCAAGACCGAGGCCCGCAGACAGCTCGCCGCCGAAGGCGCGGCCAAGCTGTCCCTCCGCGCGGTCGCCCGCGAGCTGGGCATGGTCTCCTCCGCGCTGTACCGCTACTTCCCCAGCCGCGACGACCTGCTCACCGCGCTGATCGTCGACGCCTATGACGCGGTCGGCGCCGCCGCCGAGTCCGCCCTCGCCCAGGCTCCCGGCCCCGATGACCCCGCCGCCCACCCCGCCAGGTGGATCGCGCTCTGCACCGCCGTACGCGCCTGGGCGCTCGCCCACCCCCATGAGTACGCGCTGATCTACGGCTCACCGGTCCCCGGCTACACCGCCCCGATGGACACCGTCGGACCCGCCGCCCGCGTCGGCACCGCGCTGATCGACGTGGCGCGCGAGGCGCACCGCACCAAGGGCCTCGCGCCACCGCCGCTCGACGAGCGGTTGCGACCCGAGGCACACCGCCTCACGGCCGAGCTGGCCCCCGATCTCCCACCGCCCGTCGTCGTGGCCTTGGTGGCCGCCTGGTCGCAGCTCTTCGGGCTGATCTCGTTCGAACTCTTCGGCCAGTTCAACCGGGTGGTCGGGGAACGGGACGAGTTCTTCGCGCACGCCGTCGCCCGGCTCGCGTACGAGGTCGGGCTGGGGACTCAGACCGCCGGTCCGCTCCCCGGCAGCAGGGCCGGGTCCTGACGCGGCACCCGTCCAGGCGGGGAGCGCGGGGCCGGGCCCGGATCCGCGCCCGTTCGACCGGGCGATCCGGTGCCGCGTTCCTCGTACGCCGGGTGGTGCTCCCCCTGTCGTGATGCGGCTCGCCGGCCGGGCGAGCCGGCGGGCGCCCCCACCGCCGCGGCGTCTCCGCCGGAGATCCGGACCGGCCGGGGTGCCCGCGCCCGAGGCGGCCGGATGCCGTACTGCGAAGGGAGTACGTCCGATGACCACGCCCGGCTGACGCCCGGGGGGACACCGCCGGTCTAGCGTGGCCGGTATGGAAGAGCAGCACACCCGAGCCTGCGGCGGTCCGCCCTGGTCACGGGGCGGTCCACCCTGGGTACGCGGCGACGGGCCGCCGCCGCCGGGAGTGGGAGAGGAACGGCGCGGTCTCCGTGCGGTGCCCTGGATCTCGACACTCCTGGTGGCCGTGTTCGTGGTGGTGGGGTCGCGCTTCGCCGGCCGGGGGCAGCTGGACCGCGAGATGCTCGACACCTTCGGGCGGGTCCTGCTGCTCGCGGGCGCCGCGTTTCTGCTGCTGCGCGGGCGGTGGCCGGTGGCCGCCCTCGCCGGCACCGTGGCCGCGACGCTGGTCTATGTCGGAGCGGGCTATCCGTACGGACCCGTCTTCCTCCCCATGATCGTCGCGGCGTTCGCTGCCGTGGTCTCCGGGCACCGGCGCGCGGCCTGGTGGATCGTCGGCGGATTCTGGGTCGGCCATGTGCTGCTCGGGCACTGGCTCTACCGGTACCTGCCACCGCCCGGCGACTCCGGCCAGCCATGGGGCCAGGAACTGATCATCGCGGCCTGGGTGACCGCCGTGCTCGCCGCGTCGGAACTGGTGCGCGTCCGGCGTCAGGAGTGGGTGCGCCAGCGGACCGAGCGGGCGGTCGCCGCCAAGCGCCGCGCCGATGAGGAGCGGCTGCGGATCGCCCGCGAACTGCACGATGTGCTCGCCCACTCCATCTCCGTCATCAATGTCCAGGCGGGGGTCGGGCTCGCCCTGCTCGACAGCGACCCCGAGCAGGCCCGTACCGCCCTCACCACCATCAAGGCGGCCAGCAAGGAGGCGCTGGGCGAGGTGCGCCAGGTCCTCGACAGCCTGCGCACACCCGGAGACGCCCCCCGTGCGCCCGCCCCGGGGCTCGACCGGCTCCCCGAACTGGTCGAACAGGCCGCCGGCGCCGGACTGACCGTCACCGTCGACACGGCGGGCACGCCCCTCGCGCTGCCGCCGGGCACCGATCTCGCCGCCTTCCGGATCATCCAGGAGGCCCTGACCAATGTCGTACGGCACTCCCGGTCCCGCACCGCGCGGGTACGGATCGCACACGAGCCGGGCCACCTGGTGCTCGGCATCGACGACGACGGCCCGGCCGCCGGTTCCGACGCGGGCGGCAGCGGCAACGGCCTCGCGGGGATGCGTGAGCGCGCCGCCGCGCTGGGTGGCACCATCGACGCGGGACCCCGCCCGGACGGCGGGTTCCGGGTCCGGGCCGACCTTCCCGTACGGCCGAAGGAAGCCCCGTGACGCGTCGGCGGACGCCCTGCCCCGTACCGGCGGCGAAGGGCTCCGTACCGGCGGCAACGATGACGAACGACAAGGAGTTCCTGTGATCCGCGTACTGCTCGCCGATGACCAACTGCTGGTCAGGGCAGGCTTCCGGGCACTGCTCGACGCCCAGCGGGACATCGAGGTCGCGGGCGAGGCGGCCGACGGCGAGGAAGCGGTGCGGCTGGTGCGCGAACTGCGGCCGGACGTCGTACTGATGGACATCCGGATGCCACGGCTCGACGGGCTCGCCGCCACTCGCCAGATCACCGGGGACGAGCGGCTCAACGAGGTGAAGGTCGTCATGCTGACCACCTTCGAACTCGACGAGTACGTCTTCGAGGCGATCCGCTCCGGCGCCTCGGGCTTTCTGGTCAAGGACACCGAGCCGGACGAACTCCTGCGCGCGGTAAGGGCGGTGGTGGCCGGGGACGCGCTGCTGTCGCCCGGGGTGACCCGCCGGCTGATCGCGGAGTTCGCGGCCCGCTCCAAGGCGCCCACGGACGCCCGGGGGCTCGGGGACCTCACCGAACGCGAACGCGAGGTGATGGCGCTCGTCGGCATCGGTCTCTCCAACGACGAGATCGCCCGCCGGCTGGTCGTCAGCCCGCTCACCGCCAAGACCCATGTGAGCCGCGCGATGGTGAAGCTGGGCGCGCGGGACCGGGCCCAACTCGTCGTACTTGCCTATGAGTCGGGGCTGGTGCGGCCGGGCTGGCTGGGCTGACCCTGCCTCTGGGAAAAACGCCACAGCACCGTGACCACCCGCAGCACGAAGACCGCCACGGCCGCCGAGGCGCCCGCGACGAACAGCCCGCGCTCGACGGCGTACGGCATCACGAACATCGCCTTCGGCCCGGCGATCACCCCGAAGGCCACGGCGGCGGCGAGGACTCCGCTCAGCAGCGCGTAACCGATCTCGACGGTGATCGCGTCCCGCTCCGCCTGGGTGCGCCGCCCGCCCCTGTCCCTGTCCATGCCCGGTTCATGCCCCTGCCGGAAGCGCCGTAAGCCCGTAGGCTCGTAAGCCCGTAAGCGCGGCGGCCGTGAGCGCGGTGACCGTGAGCGGTGGGCGTAGACGCGGTGGTCGTCAGCGCGGCGGACGGCTCTTCGACGAAGCTCCCGGGGCGTCGGGTCAGCTCTCCCCGGCCGCCGCCCGGGGCGTCTCCGCGTTGCGTGCCGCGTACCCGATGAGGGCGGCGGCCGATGCGAGCAGGGCGACCGTGGTCAGGGCGACGGGGAGGGAGAACCAGTCGGCGAGGAAGCCGATGGCGGGCGGTCCGAGCAGCATTCCGCCGTAGCCGAGTGTGGAGGCGGCGGCGACCCCGGTGGGCCCCGCGAGCGCGCCCGCCCTGGCCACCGCCACCGGGAAGATGTTCGCCAGCCCGAGGCCCGCGACCCCGAAGCCCAGCAGGACGAGCCACACGGTCGGGGCGAGCGCCCCGATGAGCATGCCGAGCGCGGCCGTGGTGCCGCCTGCGACGAGGGTGCGGGTCTGGCCGAGGCGCTCCAGCAGAAAGGTGCCGGACAGCCGGCCCGCGGTCATCGCGAGGGCGAACAGCGAGTAACCGAGGGCCGCGACGCCGGGCCGGGCGTCGAGGTCCTCCTCCAGATGGAGTGCGCCCCAGTCGGCCATCGCCCCCTCGCCGTACGCCGTGCAGAGCGCGATCACCCCGAACAGCAGGACGAGCCTGCGGGTCCGTCCCCTGAGCCGGTGCGGCGCGGACTCCCGCCCGGCCGTCGGGGCGGCCGGTGCGGGGTGGCGCAGCAGGGCGGGGCCCGCGACGGCCGTGGTCAGCAGGCCGAGGGCGGTGAGCAGCAGCAGGTGTGCCGTGGGGGACAGTCCCCCCGCGATCAGCGCGCCGAGTCCCGCGCCGACCATGCCGCCGAGGCTGAACGCCCCGTGGAAGGTGGGCATCACCGGCCGCCCCAGCGCGGCGACCAGGTCGACCGCGGCACTGTTCAGCGAGACGCTCATGGCGCCGTAGCCCGCGCCGAACACCAGCAGGACGAGGCCGAGCGCGAGCGCCGAACCCGTCAGCGGCGGCAGGGCGATGGCCAGTGACAGCAGGGTGGCGGCGGCGATCACCACCGGCAGGCTGCCGAAGCGGCGGCAGAGCCGGCCGGTGAGGGTCATGGTCACCACCCCGCCCGCCGAGACGCCGAGCAGCGCGAGCCCCAGCGCGCTCGCCGATGCGCCGGTCTGCTCCTTGATCGCCGGGATCCGGACGACCCAGCCGGCGAAGAGGAATCCGTCGAGGGCGAAGAAGACGGTCAGGGCGATACGGAAGCGGGACAGGGAGGAGGGGGCGGTGCTCTCGCCGGGTCCTCCGGGCGTAGTCGGCCGTAGTTTGTTTAGTTTCGGCACAAACAGAGGATAGGTGTAGGGCGCGTTCCGGACAAGACGGCCGGACTGCCGTCGGACCATGGGAGACTCGCCACCATGAACGGCAAGGTGACGACCACCAGAGCGAAGCTGGAGAGGGGTCGCAGCGCGCTCGGCCCCGCGCTGGAGCTGGTGCATACCGGCCGCGCGCCCACCCGCGCCGTCCTCACCGCCGAACTCGGCGTCACCCGCGCCACCGCGGGCGCGGTCGCGGCAGAACTGGAGGCCCTCGGCCTCATCCGGGTCGACCACCGCCCCGCCGCCTCGGCCGGCTCCCAGGGCAGGCCCTCCCACCGGCTGGCCGTGGACGACACAGGCCCCGTCGTCCTCGCCGCCCAGGTGCACTCCGACGGCTTCCGTGCCGCGCTCGTCGCCCTCGGCGGCCGGACCGTCGCGACCGCCCCCGGCTGTGTCACGGTCTCCGCCGACCCCGCCCAGGTGCTCGGCGCGGTCGTGGACGCCGGAGCGGCCCTGCTGCGCGCCAGCGGACGCCGGTGCGTGGGCGCGGGCCTCGCCGTCCCTTCGGCGGTCGCCGAACCCGAAGGGACCGCCCTCAACCCCCTGCATCTGGCCTGGCCCGGCGGATCGCCCGTACGCGACATCTTCGCCGAGCGCGTCCGGGCCGCGGGCATCACCGAACCCGCGTTCACCGGCAACGACATCAACCTCACCGCGCTCGCCGAACACCGCCACGGCGCCGGGCGCGGCGCGAAGCATCTGCTCTGCGTCGCCACCGGGCACCGGGGCGTCGGCGGCGCGCTCGTCCTCGACGGGCGGCTGCACACCGGCAGTTCCGGCCTCGCCCTCGAAGTCGGCCATCTGAACGTCGCCCCCGACGGCCGCCCCTGCCACTGCGGAAGCCGCGGCTGCCTCGACGTCGAGACCGACCCGGGCGCCTTCCTCGCCGCGGCGGGCCGCGAGCCGGGCCCGGAGGTCTCCCAGCTCGCCCAGGCCAGGGAACTACTGCGTTCGGAGTACGCCGACCCGTCCGTACCGGGCGACCCCTCCGTGCGGACCGCGGCGGAGGCCCTGATCGACCGGCTCGGTCTCGGGCTCGCCGGACTGGTCAACATCCTCAACCCCGACCGCATCATCCTCGGCGGACTGCACCGCGAACTCCTGACCGCCGACCCCGAGCGGCTGCGGGCCGTGGTCGCCGACCGCAGCCTGTGGGGTCGCAGCGGGGGCGTACCGATCCTGCCCTGCGCACTCGACCACAGCATCCTGGTGGGCGCGGCGGAGCTGGCCTGGCAGCCGATCCTCGACGATCCGCTCGGCGCGCTCGGCTGAACGTTCCCGCCGGGCGGGGCCGGGGGACGGGGGGCCACCCGTCCGGAGTGCGCGGGGCTGCTGCCCCTCAGGGGGTACGCGGCGGGGCCACCGGTCCGGGGGTGTGCCCACCGGGCCACGGTCCCGGGGGTGACCGGGCCACCGGTCCCGGGGCACGTCGCCGTGCCACCCGTCCTCGCTCGTGCGGCGGGGGCCACCCGTCCGGGGGCACGATGGACGCCCGCCCACCGTGAGCGGGTAGTCGAGACGCATGAGCCGAAAGCCCCCGGTGCCCCGGCCGTACCGCGCGACGGCAGCGCGCGCGGCCGGCCGATGACCCCTCAGCCCTCCGGCGCGGAGCCCCGCCCGCACCGGTTCCGGCGGCTGCGCGAGAGGCCCCTCGCCGTGTTCGTCGGCCGGGCCTGGGTGCGCGGCCATGAGCTGGAACTGCTGCACCGCGCCATGGGCTTCGCCGCACTCGGCTTTCTCACCCTCGTCCCGCTGCTGATCGTCGTCGCCGCGGCCGACCCCGCCAGCGGCCAGGGCTTCGCCCGCTGGCTGGGCCAGGCGCTCGGTGTCTCCGAAGCCTCCCAGGCAGAGGTCGAACGGATCTTCGGCATGCCGGGCACGGCGCTCCAGCGCACCACGGCCTTCGGTCTCGCCGCGCTCGCCGTGTTCGGGCTGACCTTCGGCTCCGCGGTCCAGACGGGATACGAGAAGGTCTGGGACCTGCCCACGGCCCGCTGGCACACCATGTGGCGCCATGTCGTCTTCCTCGCCCTGCTCGTCTTCTCCCTGCTGGTCTTCGTCAACACGCCCGCCCCCTCCGGCTCCGTCCCGGGCACGATCGGCACCGCACTCCTCGATGTGGTCGGCGCCTTCGTGTTCTTCTGGGTCTCCCAGCGGCTGCTGCTCAGCGGCCGGGTCCGCTGGGGAGCGCTGCTGCCCGGCGCGGTGGCCAGCGCGCTGTCCATGCTCGGCCTGCGCGTCTTCTCCCAGCTGGTCTTCTCACCGCTGATCGCCTCCAACGCCGTCACCTACGGCCCCTTCGGGACCGTGCTGGTCATCCAGTCCTGGCTCGTCGGCGTCGGTGTGGTCGTCTACGGCGGCGCGCTGGTCGGCCGGCTCATCCACGAGGAACGCGTACACCGCAGGCTGCGCCGCGCGGGTACACCGGGAGGTCCGGACCCCGGGGACTTCGACGACGCGACCTAGGAAGGAGCAGCCCCCGCACCCCCGGCCTACTCCCCGGGTGGTACACGCACTGCCGCTGGCCGTACGACGACGCCACCCCCCTCTCGGCGGGAGCCTCGGAAGCGTCAGGCACACACCATCGCCACCGAGGAGCTGAACCGAGATGAACACGCTGGCCTTCGGGGACGGGCAAGGGCCCGGCCCGTGGATTCTGTTCTTCCCGCTGATTTGGGCGGCCGTCGCCGTCGGCGCCGTCACACTGCTGCGCCGTACCGGGATCTGGCGCGGACGCCGGGGCCCCTGGCAGGCCCGCACCGGCCACCCCGCGCGGGATGTTCATGGCGAGAACTCGCCGATAGCCCTCCTCGGACGCCGTTTCGCGGCGGGTGAGATCGACGAGGACGAGTACTGGCGCAGGCTGTCCGTCCTGGACGAGCAGTTCGGCCGCGCCGGTCAGGTGGGTGGCGCGTGAACACCGTCCCGGGCCCGCTCCCCACCCCCGGCCCGCACGCTCCCGGGCCCCCGCACACCGCCCCAGGCCCCCGGCACGCCCGGGCCGCCGAGCCCCCCGCCTTCGCCGCCGAGGTCGTCGACGCCGTGAAGATCTACGGCCGGGGCGACACGGAAGTACGGGCCCTGGACGGGGTGAGTGTCGGCTTCCCGGCCGGACGCTTCACCGCGATCATGGGCCCGTCCGGCTCCGGCAAATCGACGCTGATGCACTGCGCGGCCGGACTCGACACCCTCACCACCGGCTCCGCCCTCATCGGCAGGACCGATCTGAGCACCCTTGACGAACGAGCGCTCACGCTGCTGCGCCGTGAGCGCATCGGCTTCGTCTTCCAGGCGTTCAATCTGATCCCCACGCTCACCGTCGCCGAGAACATCACCCTTCCCATCGACCTCGCCGGTGACCGCCCTGACCGCGACTGGCTGGACGCCCTCGTCGACACCGTCGGACTCCGCGACCGGCTGCACCACCGGCCCGCCGAACTGTCCGGCGGCCAGCAGCAGCGCGTCGCCGTGGCCCGCGCCTTCGCCGGACGGCCCGATGTGGTCTTCGCCGACGAACCCACCGGAAACCTGGACTCCCGCGCGGGCGACGAGGTGCTGCGGCTGCTGGGGCGCACGGTGCGCCGCACGGACCGTACGGTCGTCATGGTCACCCATGACCCGGTCGCCGCCGCCCACGCCGACGAGGTCGTCTTCCTCGCCGACGGCCGGCTCGTCGACCGGATGGCGGCCCCGACCGCCGATCGCGTACTGGACCGGCTGAAGGCCCTCGACTCCGTCGGCAGGCGCCGAGACCGGGCGGCGACGGCATGAGCGGCGCCCGGACCTCACTGCGGCTGAGCATCAACTCGCTGCGCGCCCACAAACGGCGCTTCGCCGGCACCCTGACCGCCGTACTGCTCGGTGTCGCCTTCCTCGCGGGCACCCTCGTCATGGGCGACACCCTGCGCGGCAGCTTCGACACCATGTTCGCCAATGCCAACGGCGGCACCGACGCCGTCGTACGGAGCGAGGACACCGTCACCGTCTCCGGCGAGCGGGAGGGTACCCGCAGGTCCGTACCGGTGGACCTCGCCGCCCGGATCGCCGGGACCCCCGGCGTCGCCGCCGCGGTGCCCAACGTCCAGGGCGCCGGGCAGCTGGTGGGTTCCGACGGCAAGCCCATCGGCGGCCAGGGCCCGCCCACCCTCGCGGGCAACTGGATCGGCGATCCCCGGCTGAACGCCTACCGGCTCGCCGAAGGACGCGCCCCCGCCGCAACCGGCGAGGTCGTCGTCAACCGAGGCGCCGCCGAGACCGGAAAGCTCAAGATCGGCGACCGCACCGTACTGCGCACCCCCGACCCGGTCCGGGTCACCATCGTCGGCCTGGCCACCTTCGGCGGCGAGGACGGCATGGCCCGGACGACCTACACCGGAATGACCCTCGCCGACGCCGAGAAGTACCTCACCCCGAAGCCGGGTGAAGCGGCGTCCATCCAGGTGCGCGCGGAGCCCGGCACCGGTCAGCGGGAGCTGGTGGCGGCGCTCGCCCCTGTACTCCCCGAAGGCGTCGAGGCGATCACCGGACAGGAGGCGACCGAAGAGGACCAGGACATGATCTCGGGACAGTTCCTGGATCTGTTCACCACCCTGCTGCTGGTCTTCTCCGGCATCGTGCTGCTGGTCGCGACCTTCTCCATCTACAACACCTTCGCGATCGTCATCGCCCAGCGCACCCGGGAGAACGCGCTGCTGCGTGCGCTCGGCGCCTCCCGCCGGCAGGTCGTCGGCTCGACGCTCGCCGAAGCCGCCGTCGTCGCCGTCGTCGCGTCCGCCGCGGGCCTGCTCGGCGGCATCGGCATCGCCCTGGGACTGGGAGCGCTCTTCCCGGTCATCGGATTCCCCTTCCCTGAGGGCGCTCTCGTCGTCAGTGCCACCTCGCTGCTGCTGCCCCTGGCCGTCGGTGTGCTCGTCTGTCTCGGCTCGGCGCTCGTGCCCGCCGTCCGCGCCGGCCGGACCGCCCCGCTGGCCGCGCTGCGCGAAACGGCCGTCGACCAGTCGGCCGCCTCCCGGAAGCGGCTGTACGCGGGAGCGGCCATCGCCGTCGCAGGGACCGGCACCATCCTCGCCGGAGCCCTCGCCACCCCCTCGATCTGGCTCGCGTCCACCGGCGCGGTCCTCGCCCTGGTCGCCTTCGTGGTGCTGGGCCCGGTCGCGGCCTCCCGCGCCGTACGGATCCTGGGCGGACCGCTCGGCCGGCTGTCCGGCGTCACCGGCCGGCTCGCACAGCGCAACGCCCTGCGCAGCCCCAAACGCACGGCGGCCACCGCCACCGCGCTGATGATCGGGGTCGCCGTCGTCTCGCTGTTCACGGTCTTCGGCGCCTCGCTCAAGGCCACCATGGACCAGACCGTCTCCCGCTCCTTCGCGGGCGATGTCGCGGTGAGCACACCCTCGTTCGGCGCGGGCGGCAGCGGACTGAGTCCCCGGCTGGCCCCGGCCATCGCCGACCAGCCCGAGGTGGCGACCGCCGTCGGTCTCGGCCAGGGGGTCGCCGAGATCGACGGCTCGGGCCGCCGGCTCACCGTCACCGACCCGGTGGCGCTCGGCGAGGCGTTCGACCTCGGCACCGTACAGGGCTCGCTGGCGGGGCTGGGCACCGACGGCATCGCCGTGGCCGACTCCACGGCGGACAAGCACGGATGGCGGCCCGGATCCACCGCGGAACTCGCCTTCACCGACGGGACCGAGCGGACCTTCACCGTCCGGGCGGTGTACGAGCAGTCGGAGCTGGCGGGCGACTACATCATCACCCGTCAGGCATGGGCCCCGCACCGCGGCCAGGACTCCGACACACTGATCGCCGTCAGCTTCCGGGACGGCGTGCCGACCGCCGAGGGCACGGCAGCCGTCGAGAAGACCGCCGCCGCCTACGGCAACCCCGAGGTGCAGACCCGCGAGGAGTACGCGCAGAGCGCCGCCGGAGGCATCGACATGATGCTCACTCTGGTCTACGCGCTCCTCGCGCTCGCCGTCGTGATCGCGCTGCTGGGCATCGCCAACACGCTCACCCTCGCGATTCACGAACGCACCAGGGAACTCGGCCTGCTGCGCGCGGTGGGCCAGACCAGGCGTCAGCTGCGCGCCATGGTGCGCTACGAGTCGGTGCTCGTCGCCGCGTTCGGCACGGCGGGCGGACTGGCCCTGGGCGGACTCCTCGGCTGGGTCCTGGTCAAGGCGTCCGAGGGCGCGGGCGACACGCCGTTCGCGTTCGCCGTGCCGCCGGTCCAGCTGACGGTGGTCGCCCTGGTCGGTCTGCTCGCCGGCGCGCTCGCCGGCTGGCGGCCCGCCCGCCGAGCGGCACGCCTGGATGTCCTGCGGGCGATCGCGACGGAGTAGCGACCGCCAGGCCCTGAGGGGTCGATGGGCCCGCGCGGAGGCTGTCGCGGGCCCATGGCCCGCACGGTCCATGGGCCCCGTACAGTCCTTGGGCCCCGTAC
>NZ_JBSGUP010000143.1:0-14811 GCF_053607985.1 Streptomyces sp. NPDC055078 | reverse complement strand
CCCGCTCATCGCCTCGGCGAGGGTACCGAAGCCGGGGCGGTGGGAGTACGGGCCGAACTGCCCGAAACCGGTGACCCGGGTCAGGACGAGACGGGGGTTGGCCGCGCTCAGCTCGGCCCAGCCGAGACCCCATTTCTCCAGGGTGCCCGGACGGAAGTTCTCGATGATCACATCGGCGGTGGCGGCCAGCCGCAGCAGGGTGTCACGGCCGCCCGGGGCGGACAGATCGAGCGTGATGGTGCGCTTGTTGCGGCCGAGCAGCTTCCACCACAGACCGATGCCGTCCTTGGCGGGGCCGTGGCCCCGGGAGGGGTCGGGGCGGTCGGGGTGCTCGACCTTGATCACCTCGGCGCCGAAGTCGCCGAGCATCGTGGCGGCGAGGGGGCCTGCGAAGAGCGTGGCCAGATCGAGGACGCGAAGACCCTGGAGGGGGGTGGGGGACGCGGCGGCCGGGGGGCCGGGCAGCGGGCGGGCCGTCGGCGCGGGGGAGGGGCCGTGGGTGGCCCGGGGGGCTGGTGCGGGTGCGGGTCCGGAGGTCGCGAGGGGAGTTGGTGCGCGGGTGGGGCGAGGTGGCGAGGGGGGTGTGGATGGTCGGTTCATGAGGCGTCATCGATCTCCGGGCGGTAGGGCATGGACGTGGAGGCCCCCGGACGCTGGACGCACAGCGCGGCGGCGGCCGTCGCCCAGCGCAGGGCCTGTTCGACGGTTTTGCCCTCGCCGAGCGCGACGGCGAGGGCGCCGACGAAGGTGTCACCGGCGGCGGTGGTGTCCAGGGCGGTGACTCTGGGGGCGGGGACGGTGAGCGGGGCGGCGCCCCGGCGGGCATGGAGGCTGCCCGCCGCACCGAGGGTGATCACGACCTCGGGGACCTGGCGCAGCAATGCCTCGGCGGCCGTAAGGGGGTCCGCGATTCCGGTGAGGGTGGCCGCCTCGTGCTCATTGGGCACCAGCAGATCGGTGGCGGCGAGCAGTTCGGGGGGCAGTGGCTGGGCGGGGGCGGGGGTGAGCACGGTCCGTACGCCGTGGCGGCGCGCGGCCTCAGCGCCGTCGAGGACGGCGGAGAGGGGGAGTTCGAGCTGAAGGAGGAGAGTGTCGGCGGTGGCGATGAGAGCTTCGTCGCCGGGGGCGAGGGAGGTGACGGTGCCGTTGGCGCCGGGGACGACGACGATCGCGTTGCCGCCCTCGTTGTCCACGACCACGGCGGCGATACCGGACGGGCCCTCCGCCGTCCGCAGCAGATCGGTGTCGACGCCGGACGATACGAGGGTCGCCCGCAGCCGGGCGCCGAACTCGTCCGTGCCGACCGCGCCGATCAGCGCGACGTCCCCGCCCGCGCGGGCGGCGGCCACGGCCTGGTTGGCGCCCTTCCCCCCGGGGACCGTACGGAACTCCCGTCCGGTGACGGTCTCCCCGCGCTTCGGCGCGTGGGCGACGTAGGCCACGAGGTCCATATTGGTGCTGCCGAGCACCACGATCGCGGTCATGGGCGGAGTGCCTCCTGGTGGGTGAGCCGGGCGAGGGTGTCGAAGCCGACGCCGTCGAAGTCGGCGACGGAGGTGGCGAGCCGGTTCTTGAGCGGGGTGGTCCAGCGGTCGGGGACGGCGTCGGGCGATCCGGCGAGCAGACCCGCGATGGACCCGGCGGTGGCGCCGTTGGAGTCCGTGTCCCACCCGCCGGAGACGGCCCGGCAGACCGAGCCGCTGAAGTCTCCGTCGGCGTGGGTGAGGGCGGCGGCGAGCAAGGCGGCGTTGGGGACGGCGTGAACCCAGTGGTAGTGGCCGTAGGCGGTGTGGAGGAGGTCCACGACGGTGGCGAAGTCGCGCTCCGCCCTGGCCGTCTCGATCCCGTGGCGTACGGCGGACGCGAGCCGGCCGCCGGGCGGGACGACGGAGAGACCGGTGGCGAGGGCGCGGTGCACATCGCCGCTGCCGCCCGCGGCGGACGCGATGGCGGCGGCGATGAACATCGCGCTGTGGACGCCGTTCGCGGTGTGGGTGAGCGAGGCGTCGCGGTGGGCCCGCACGGCGGCGGCAGCGGGGTCGCCGGGGTGGGTCCAGCCGTGCATATCGGCGCGGATGGCCGCGCCGATCCACTCCCGGAAGGGGTTGTGATGGCGGGCGGTGAGCGGGGGTTCGATCCCGCAGAGCAGATTGCGGTAGGCGACGCGCTCGGCGGTGAAGGTCCGGCCGGCGGGGAGCTGGTCCAGCCACAGCCGGGCCACGTCCGAGGTGCGGAAGTCGCGCCCGTACCGCTGGAGCAGCAGGAGGTTGACGAGCGGATAGTTGAGGTCGTCGTCCTCGGGCATGCCGTCGATGTTCTCGGCCAGCGAGGTGGGGGCGGAGCGCCGGTTCCAGGGGTGGGCGCGGCGCAGCTCCTCGGGCAGCCCCCTGGCGGTGAACCAGGTGTGCAGGGGCCAGTTCCCGGTGGCGCGGGCGATGGAGCGGATGGCGTGCAGGGGGAGCTTCTCGACCGGCTTGCCGAGCAGGCACCCGACGGCCCGCCCGAGCCACGCGGCGTGCAGGGCCTCGGCGGTGAGGCGCGGCAGCGGGTCTCCGGGGTTCGCGGACGGCCGGTCTCCCGGGTTCGCGGACGGCCGGTCTCCGGTACTCCCGGACGGTCGGTCCTCCGGGCCACCGGCCGGCCGGGACCCGGCGTCCGATACGCCCCCGGCGGCCGGGCCGTGACCTCCGTACCGCCCTGGGGGTTCCGTGCCCCGGGTCGAGCGCGTCCCCGTCCCGCCCGGATCCGGGGGTCCACCGGGAGCGGGCGGCGGCACACCCCGGGGCGCCCACGAGGATTCGGGACCGCCGGGGGCGGCACCGCCGTACGGGCCGGGGGCGCCCGCCCTTCTCCGTACGGCCGCGTCGTGCGTCACCCCCGGGGTGTGCGCGCGGTGCCCGGACGGGGCGGGAGGCGTGGGCCAGGCGGGGCAGAGGGCCTTGATCGCGGCGAGGTCCGTGGGCTCCAGCCGGGTCAGGGGGCTGGGCAGCGCGGCCAGTTCGTCCAGCAGGGCGGTCGCCAGGGTGCGCAGGGCCGGGGACGCGGGGGCGGGGGACGCACCCGCCGTGCGCGGGGGAGGCGGGCCGCCCGCCTCCCGCCAGCGGGTGGCGATCGCCCGCGCGCGGCGGCCGTCCTCCGACGCCTGGCGCAGCTCATGGCCCACCAGATCCTCCGGCTGGACCCAGGTCAGCCGCAGTTCGGTGGTCATCGGGCGCCGGCCGTCAGCCGGGCGTACGCGGACTCATGGGCCCGGCGGCGTTCGGTGTCGCGCACGAAGACCTCGCGGGCGACCGCCGCCAGTTCGCGCGCGGGGGCGCCGAGATCGAGCCGGCTGGCCTCGGCGACCTGTTCCGCCCACTCCCGGGGGACCACCGACTCCCCGCCCAGCGCGCCCGCGATCGCGCCGGACATGGTGGCGATCGAGTCGCAGTCACGGCCGTAGTTGACCGAGCCCAGCACCGTACGCCGGTAGTCGCCCCCGCAGACCACCAGCATGCCCAGTGCGACGGGCAGTTCCTCGATGGAGTGCAGCCGGGAGGGGCGGCGGGCGGCCAGGGACGGGGCGCGGTAGTCCGGGCCGACCGTGTCGAAGGGGGCGATCGCGGCGCGCAGCGGGGAGAGCGCCGACTCGAAGTCCGAGTGCCGCGCGGCGACGTCCGCCACCGCCTCGATCGCCGCGCGGGTGCCGTCCTTGGCCAGGGCGAGTGCCGTGTCCACGACCGTCGACGGCGTCGCCCCCGGCAGACAGGCCGCCGCGACCGCCGCCGCGAACACACCCGCCGCCTCCCGTCCGTACGACGACTGGTGCGCGCCCGCGATGTCGAGCGCCTCGGCGTAGGCGGCGGCGGGGTTCGCCGCGTTGACCAGGCCCACCGGGGCCATGTACATGGCCGCGCCACAGTTGACGATATTGCCGCTGCCCGCCTCGCGCGGATCGTGGTGGCCGTAGTGCAGCCGGGCCACCAGCCACTTCTCGGCCAGGAAGATCCGCTGAAGGGGGAGCGCCTCGGCCTCCAGTTCGGGAATCCAGCGGGGGTGGGTGATCAGGTCGGGGACCAGGTGGTCGGCGACCGCGTAGGCGTCGAGGTGGTCGCGGACCGTGGCGTAGACCCTGATCAGCGCATGGGTCATCAGGGTGTCGTCGGTGATGTGCCCATCGCCCTTGTGGTACGGCGCGATGGGGCGCGCGGTGCGCCAGTCGTCGCCGTACCAGGGGCCGACGATGCCCTGGACCCGGCCGCCGTGGCGTTCGGCGATCTGCTCGGGGGTCCAGCCCTCGACCGGGCCGCCGAGTGCGTCGCCGACGGCCGCGCCGGTCAGACTGCCGGCGATCCGGTCGTCAAGCGAGGGGGCCGGGGCGGGGGTTGGCGGGGTGCGGGGCGCGGTGGGTGCGGCGGTGTTCGTCCTGGTGGTGTTCGCGGGGGTGGGGCTCGTCCGGGTGGTGTTCGCGGGTGTGGGGGTGGGTGGCGTCGTGCTCGGGGGTGTGGGGGTGGAGGGTGTGGTGCTCGGGGGTGTGGGGGTGGGTGGTGTCATGTCGCGATTGTCTCCCCGGGGTGGTCAGTTCCGTGTGTGACAGCAGCACGGCGAGTTCAACGAGATCGGTACCGGCGAGGCGGGGCAGCGCACACCCCGCGAGCGTTCGGCAGGCGTCCCGCCAGGAGGCCGGGATGGCGTCGCCGCCGCCGAGCGCGCCGGTCAGCGCCCCGGCGAGAGCGGGAGCGGAGTCCGCGACCCGGGACAGACAGGCCGCGGTCGGCACGGCCTCGGCGACCCGGCCACGCGCGGCCGTCGCGACGGCGAGGGCGACCGGGACGGTCTCGGCGGCGGCGATTCCGTAGCTGTAGACGTGGTCCACGATCTGATGCTCCAGCAGCGGTACGAGATCGAAGGCCGCGTCGGCGTCCCGGGCGAGCCGGACCGCGTGCCGGGCGTTGCGGCCGATCTCGGTGGTGCCGGGGAGCTGGGCGAGGGCGGCCTCCACCGCCTCGTCCACTTCCGCGCCGCCGAGCGCCGCCGCGACGGCCGCCGCCATGGCCCGGGCGCCGTGGACCCCGTCGCCGTCCTGGGTGTAGCGGGCGTCGAACTCGGCCAGCGCGGCGGCTGCCCCCGGGTCGCCCGGGTGGACGGTGGCGAGGACGACCGCGCGGACGCAGGCGGCGTCGTCGAAGTAGTGCGGATTGTCGTGGCCGGTCGCGGGCGGACGCAGGCCGGTGGCGAGATTCCCGAGCCCGGCGCGTACGGAGATCCGGGCGCGCAGGGGCAGTACGGCGGACTCCACCTCCGGGGCGCGCTCGGCGGCGGCGGCGATCTCCCCGGCGAGGGCGTTCCACGCCAGGTCGACCGCCGCCCGTACCCGGTGGTCCGGGCCCAGCCCCTGGAACAGGTCCCCGGCCGCCGTGAGCACCGTCCCGGCCGTGAAGGCCGCCCACTCGGCGTCGTCGGACGGGCCGAGCCGCAGCGGTTCGGGCGGCTGGTTGAGGGCGATGGGGACGGGGAGCGTGGTGGTGGCGTTCTGCTCGGCGAATGTGTCCAGCTCACGGGTCAGCCGCCGGGTCCACTCCGGCATCCGCGCCGCGCGGTGCCGTGCCGCGGGCCAGCCGGCCGCGTCCCCGGCCGCGAGTCCGAGCAGCAGCCCCTCGATGGGGCGGGGCCGACGTTCCACCCGGGTCGTCGCCCTGGTCGTCACCGGGGTCGTCTCCCGGGTCGCCGCCCGCGCGGCGGCGGTACGGCCGGGTCCTTCCGCGGGCTCCCCGGTGATCCGTGGGGGTGTCTCCTGGGCGGGCGTGGCGCCGGCCGTCGTCATGACGCCGCCGTCGGGTCGTCGTCCGGGGTGAGCAGATCCGCGATGTCGAGGATGTGGTGGCCCCGCATCGAGGGGAGACAGCTGCCACGCACCGGGCCGATCGCCGACGACCACTCCGGAGGGATGGCGGAGGCACCCGAAACGGCTCCCGCCAGGGCCCCGGCCACCGCCGCCGTCGTATCCGCGTCCCGGCCCATGTTGACCGCCGTCAGCACCGACGTACGGAAGTCCCCTCGCGCCGCGGCGAACGCGCCGAACGCCAGGCCCACCGCCTCGGGGGCCAGATCCGTCCATGGATAGCCGCCGATCACCACCGAGGACCGCACCGCCCGCTCCATCGTCAGGGTGTCCGGATAGGCGCGCTGGGCGGTGACCACCCCACGACGCAGGGAACGGGCAGTCCAGGAGTCCATCGGGATCACCGAGAGCGCCGCGCCGATCACGCCCGCCGGGCCCGCGCCCGTCATCGCCGCCGCGACGCCCGCCGCCACCGCCTGGCCGCCGTAGATGCCCTCGCCGTCATGGCTGACCGTGCCGTCGATCGCCACCAGCCGCGCCGCCTCCAGCGGGCGGCCCGCCGCGAACACCCCGAACGGTGCCGCCCGCATCGCCAGCCCGTCGCTCCAGGCGTGCCGGTGCTGGGCCGAGATGGGAGCGGCCAGTCCGCGCCGCAGATTCTCCAGCGTGCCGCGCTCGCTGAATCCCGCGCCCCGGAACGGGCCCTCGTCCAGATCCGCGATCCAGTGGTGCCACGCGGTCTCCACCTTGGCCACCGTCAGCGCGGAGCCGTGCCGGGCGAGCAGCAGGCCCGAGAAGATCGCGTACTCCGTGTCGTCCGTACCCGCCGGGTCGTCGTTCACGAAGCCCTCGATACGGCCCCAGCGGCGGCGGATCTCGGACGGCCGCATGTTCTCCGCCGGGGCGCCCAGCGCGTCCCCCACCGCGAGGCCCAGCAGCGCCCCGCACGCCCGCTCCCGGAGCACACACGACGGTACGGACGACGGTACAGACGGCGACCCGGGCTCCGCGCGCGGGATCGCGGGCCGGGCGCCGTCCGGTCGGGCGTCCTCGGGCCGGGCGTCCTCGGGCGGGAGGTGCTTGCGGCGAGGCGCGGAGAGCACGGGGCCGGGGCCGGGACCGGAGGGATCAGCGGGATCACATGCGATCAACTCCATGGGCGGGCCTCTTTCGCGCGCGAGCCTCTGTCCTGGGCTGTGGTGCGTCCGTACGGTCGGCTGGGCCGTGCCCCCGCCGTACTTGTCCGGATGTGTGCCCCACGCGACTCCCGGCGAGTCGGGGAAACCCTTCTGTCACCCGCTCGACTTCAGGTAAGTACGGCCTGCCTTGCTGGCGAGCCCCTTACATCGAGCGTATTTTCGAAGTGGTCGAGAGGGTGGCGGAGCGAGTGGTTCCGCCGCCGGAGCAGGGAGAGAGATGTCCATCATCCAGACCGAGGCGCCCCTGCATGTGGCGCACCGTGACAACCACACCCACCGTGATGTCAACGGCGGCTGGCTGCGGCCCGCGGTCTTCGGCGCGATGGACGGACTGGTCTCGAACCTCGCCCTGATGACCGGTGTCGCGGGCGGCTCGGTCTCCCAGCAGACCATCGTCATCACCGGGCTCGCCGGGCTGGCGGCGGGAGCGTTCTCCATGGCCGCGGGGGAGTACACCTCCGTCGCCTCCCAGCGGGAGCTGGTCCAGGCCGAACTGGACGTCGAACGCCGGGAGTTGCGCAAGCACCCCGTGGACGAGATGGAGGAGCTGGCCGCGCTCTATGAGGCCCGCGGGGTCGAGCCCGCGCTCGCCCGTGAGGTCGCGACGCAGCTCTCCCGGGATCCCGAGCAGGCCCTGGAGATCCACGCCCGCGAAGAACTCGGGGTCGACCCGGACGATCTGCCGTCGCCCGCGGTCGCCGCGGTCTCGTCCTTCGGATCGTTCGCGCTGGGCGCGCTGCTGCCGGTGCTGCCGTATCTGCTCGGCGCGAGCGCGCTGTGGCCTGCGGTGCTGCTGGCGCTGGTGGGGCTCTTCGCCTGCGGGGCGGTGGTGGCACGGGTGACGGCGCGGGGCTGGTGGTTCAGCGGGGTCCGGCAGCTGGTGCTGGGTGGCGGTGCGGCGGCGGTCACCTACGGCCTGGGGGCGGCGTTCGGCGCGGCCCTCTGAGCCCCGGGCCCTCTGAGCCCGGGCCCGGGACCCCGCGCCCGGGGCTCAGGACCCCACGCCCCACGCCCCACGCCCCACGCCCCACGCCCGGGACCCCGCGCCCGGCCCCCCGGGGCAGCGCCCCTGACTGGCAGCGCCCCCTGGCAGGTCCAGACTGTCGTCCTGGCGGCCGGCTCCCCCGTCCCCTCCGTCCCCTCCGTCCTCCGTCCCCTCCGTCCCTCCGTCCCCCCCCGCGGGATTTTGCCCGCGCGTGGGTGGTCAATCCCGGCCCGGGGGCCGAAGCTGTGGTGGGCGCCGCCCCAGACGGATTCCGCCGGATTCCGCTTCGGGGTGAGACACTGTGCAAGACACCGCACAAGCAGTCGCAAGTCGGCGGTTTCGATGCATTCGGCACTGGGCATGAGCCGAAAGCGCTGCGGGCAACGAAGCCTGCTCTGCGATGGTCCTGCGGATACCGTTCCCCGATACCGCTCTGTCCGACGGTGACCCACCCCCGCCCCACTGGGCCGCTGTACGCGGTGTCCGCATGTTGGAATGAGTTGTCCACTTCTCGGGAATCACTCCATCATGTAACCTGCACGAAATTTCGCAGAGGGCCAACGTCGTCCCTCGGCAGTGAACATGCCACGACGACGACGGGAGAGCCGATGCGTTCCGACGCCTGGTTGCCCATGGCCGGTCGCCCCGCCCCCCAGGGCCTCTACGACCCCCGTAACGAACACGACGCGTGCGGCGTCGGGTTTGTGGCCACCCTCACCGGTGTAGCCAGCCATGAGCTGGTGGAACAGGCGCTGACCGTACTGCGGAACCTGGAGCACCGGGGTGCCACGGGCTCCGAGCCGGACTCGGGCGACGGAGCGGGCATCCTGCTCCAGGTCCCCGACGCGTTCCTGCGGCAGGTCAGCGGGTTCGAACTGCCCGAGGCCGGGGCGTACGCCGTCGGTATCGCGTTTCTGCCCGGGACGGGCACCGAGGAGGCCGTCTCGCGCATCGAGACGATCGCCCGGGAGGAAGGGCTCGACGTCCTCGGCTGGCGCGAGGTGCCCGTCACACCCGATCTGCTCGGCAACGGCGCACGGGCCACGATGCCCGTCTTCCGGCAGCTTTTCGTGGGCGACGGCGAGAGCACCGGGATCGCGCTCGACCGCAAGGCGTTCGTCCTGCGCAAGCGCACGGAACGGGAGGCCGGTGTCTACTTCCCGTCCCTGTCCGCGCGGACCATTGTCTACAAGGGCATGCTGACCACCGGGCAGCTGGAGCCGTTCTTCCCCGATCTGTCCGACCGGCGGCTGGCCACGGCCGTCGCGCTGGTGCACTCGCGGTTCTCGACGAACACCTTCCCGAGCTGGCCGCTGGCCCACCCGTACCGCTTCGTCGCACACAACGGCGAGATCAACACCGTCAAGGGCAACCGCAACTGGATGCGCGCCCGGGAGTCCCAGCTCGCCACCGACCTGTTCGGCACGGAGCGGCTGAACCGTATCTTCCCGGTCTGTACGCCGGACGCCTCCGACTCCGCGTCCTTCGACGAGGTCCTGGAGCTGCTCCACCTCGGCGGGCGCTCGCTGCCGCACTCCGTGCTGATGATGGTCCCCGAGGCATGGGAGAACCATGACTCCATGGACCCGGCGCGGCGGGCCTTCTACCAGTACCACTCCACGATGATGGAGCCCTGGGACGGCCCCGCCTGTGTCACCTTCACCGACGGTGTCCAGGTCGGCGCGGTCCTCGACCGCAACGGTCTGCGCCCCGGGCGCTACTGGGTCACCGACGACGGCCTCGTCGTCCTCTCCTCCGAGGTCGGCGTCCTCGACATCGACCCCGCCAAGGTCGTCCGCAAGGGCCGCCTCCAGCCCGGCCGGATGTTCCTGGTCGACACCGCCGAGCACCGCATCATCGAGGACGACGAGATCAAGTCGGCGCTCGCCGCCGAGGAGCCGTACCAGGAGTGGCTCGAAGCGGGCACGATCGAGCTGGAGGATCTGCCCGAGCGCGAGCACATCGTGCACACCCACGCCTCCGTCACCCGCAGGCAGCAGACCTTCGGCTATACGGAGGAGGAGCTGCGCGTCATCCTCGCGCCGATGGCGAGGACGGGCGGTGAGCCGCTGGGCTCCATGGGCACGGACTCCCCGATCGCGGCCATCTCCGAGCGCCCCCGGCTGCTCTTCGACTACTTCACCCAGCTGTTCGCGCAGGTCACCAATCCGCCGCTGGACGCCATCCGCGAGGAACTGGTCACCTCGCTGCGCTCATCGCTGGGCCCGGCGGGCAATCTGCTGGAGCCGACGGCGGCCTCCTGCCGCAGTGTCACCCTCCCCTTCCCGGTGATCGACAACGATGAGCTGGCCAAGCTCATCCACATCAACGCCGACGGCGACATGCCCGGGACGAAGGCGGCCACGCTCTCCGGTCTCTACCGCGTCGGCGGCGGCGGCGACGCGCTCGCGGAACGTATCGACGCCATCTGCGCCGAGGCCGACACCGCCATCGAGGACGGCGCCCGGCTGATCGTCCTCTCCGACCGGCACTCCGACGCCGAGCACGCGCCGATCCCGTCGCTGCTGCTCACCTCGGCCGTCCACCACCACCTCATCCGCACCAAGCAGCGCACCCAGGTCGGGCTGCTCGTGGAGGCGGGCGATGTGCGCGAGGTGCACCATGTCGCGCTGCTGATCGGCTACGGCGCCGCCGCGGTCAACCCGTATCTGGCGATGGAGACCGTCGAGGACCTCGTCCGCGCCGGCACCTTCATCGAGGGCATCGAGCCCGAGCGGGCCATCCGCAATCTGATCCACGCGCTGGGCAAGGGCGTCCTCAAGGTCATGTCCAAGATGGGCATCTCCACCGTCGCCTCCTACCGGGGCGCGCAGGTCTTCGAGGCCATCGGTCTCGACGAGGCGTTCGTCGACAAGTACTTCAACGGCACCGCCACCAAGATCGGCGGTGCGGGTCTTACCGTGGTCGCCGAAGAGGTCGCCGCCCGGCACACCAAGGCGTACCCGGTCTCCGGTATCTCCTCGGCGCACCGCGCGCTGGACATCGGCGGCGAGTACCAGTGGCGCCGCGAGGGCGAGCCGCACCTCTTCGACCCGGAGACGGTCTTCCGGCTCCAGCACGCCACCCGCAACCGCCGCTACGACATCTTCAAGCAGTACACGGACCGGGTGAACGAGCAGTCCGAGCGGCTGATGACGCTCCGGGGCCTGTTCGGCCTCAAGAGCGGCCGGGCGCCCGTGCCGCTGGACGAGGTCGAGCCGGTGAGCGAGATCGTGAAGCGGTTCTCGACCGGTGCGATGTCGTACGGATCGATCTCCCGCGAGGCCCATGAGACCCTCGCCATCGCCATGAACCAGCTCGGCGGCAAGTCCAACACCGGCGAGGGCGGCGAGGACGCCGACCGCCTCTACGACCCCACCCGCCGCTCCAGCATCAAGCAGGTCGCCTCCGGCCGCTTCGGGGTGACCAGCGAGTACCTGGTCAACGCCGATGACATCCAGATCAAGATGGCCCAGGGCGCCAAGCCGGGCGAGGGCGGCCAGCTGCCCGGCCACAAGGTCTACCCCTGGGTCGCCAAGACCCGGCACTCCACCCCCGGCGTCGGACTGATCTCCCCGCCGCCGCACCACGACATCTACTCCATCGAGGATCTCGCCCAGCTGATCCACGACCTCAAGAACGCCAACCCGAAGGCCCGTATCCACGTCAAGCTGGTCTCCGAGGTCGGTGTCGGCACGGTCGCCGCCGGTGTCTCCAAGGCCCACGCCGATGTGGTGCTGATCTCCGGCCACGACGGCGGTACGGGCGCCTCGCCGCTCACCAGCCTCAAGCACGCGGGCGGCCCCTGGGAGCTGGGGCTCGCCGAGACCCAGCAGACCCTGCTGCTCAACGGGTTGCGGGACCGGATCGTCGTCCAGACCGACGGCCAGCTCAAGACCGGCCGCGATGTCGTCATCGCGACCCTGCTGGGCGCCGAGGAGTTCTGTTTCGCGACCGCGCCGCTCGTCGTCTCCGGCTGCGTCATGATGCGCGTCTGCCACCTCGACACCTGCCCGGTCGGTATCGCCACCCAGAACCCGGTGCTGCGCGACCGGTTCTCCGGCAAGGCCGAGTACGTCGTCAACTACTTCCGGTTCATCGCCGAGGAGGTCCGTGAACTCCTCGCCGAGCTGGGCTTCCGCTCCGTCGAGGAGGCCGTCGGCCACGCCGAGCTGCTGGAGACCGAGCGGGCCGTCAGCCACTACAAGGCCCAGGGTCTCGATCTGACCCCGCTCTTCCATGTCCCCGACCTGCCGGACGGCGCGGTGCGCCACGCCGTCGTCGAGCAGGACCACGGTCTGGCGAAGGCGCTCGACAACGAGCTGATCAAGCTCGCCGCCGACGCGCTGAACGCCGAGTCCGCCGACGATGCCCAGCCGGTCCGCGCACAGGTCGCCATCCGCAACATCAACCGGACCGTGGGCACCATGCTCGGCCATGAGGTCACCCGCAGATTCGGTGGCGCGGGCCTGTCCGACGACACCATCGACATCACCTTCACCGGCTCGGCGGGCCAGTCCTTCGGGGCGTTCGTCCCGCGCGGTGTCACGCTCCGGCTGGAGGGCGACGCCAACGACTACGTCGGCAAGGGCCTCTCCGGCGGCCGGGTGATCGTCCGCCCGGACCGGGGTGCCGACCACCTCGCGGAGTACTCCACCATCGCGGGCAACACCATCGCGTACGGGGCGACCGGCGGCGAGCTGTTCCTGCGCGGGCGCAGCGGGGAACGGTTCTGCGTCCGTAACTCCGGTGCCACCGTGGTCTCCGAGGGCGTGGGCGACCACGGCTGCGAGTACATGACCGGCGGCCACGCGGTGGTCCTCGGCGAGACCGGCCGTAACTTCGCTGCCGGTATGTCCGGCGGTATCGCCTATGTCCTCGACCTCGACCGGGACAACGTCAACTCCGGCAACCTGGGAGCGATCGAGCCCCTCGGCGACGCCGACCGGCGGTGGCTGCACGATGTCGTGCGCCGCCACCAGGAGGAGACCGGGTCCACCGTCGCCGCGAAGCTCCTCGCCGACTGGCCCGCGAGTGCCGAACGGTTCAGCAAGATCATTCCGACCACGTACAAAGCAGTGCTCGCCGCCAAGGACGCCGCTGAGCTGGCCGGTCTCTCCGAGCAGGAGACCACCGAGAAGATGATGGAGGCGGCGATCAATGGCTGACCCCAAGGGCTTCCTGACCACCGGGCGCGAGGTCGCCGAGACCCGCCCGGTGGGCGAGCGACTCAAGGACTGGAACGAGGTCTACGTCCCCGGCTCCCTGCTGCCGATCATCAGCAAGCAGGCCGGCCGCTGCATGGACTGCGGTATCCCCTTCTGCCACAACGGCTGCCCGCTCGGCAATCTCATCCCCGAGTGGAACGACTACGCCTACCGCGAGGACTGGCAGGCGGCCAGCGAGCGGCTGCACGCCACGAACAACTTCCCGGAGTGGACCGGGCGGCTCTGCCCCGCGCCCTGCGAGGCGGCCTGTGTGCTGGGCATCAACCAGCCGGCCGTCACCATCAAGAACGTCGAGGTCTCCATCATCGACAAGGCGTGGGACTCCGGCGACGTCACCCCGCAGCCCCCGGAGCGGCTCTCCGGCAAGACCGTCGCCGTCATCGGCTCCGGACCGGCCGGACTCGCCGCCGCCCAGCAGCTCACCCGCGCGGGCCACACCGTCGCCGTCTACGAGCGCGCGGACCGGATCGGCGGACTGCTCCGCTACGGCATCCCCGAGTTCAAGATGGAGAAGGTGCACATCAACCGCCGGATCGAGCAGATGCGCGCGGAGGGCACCAAGTTCCGTACGGGCGTCGAGATCGGCCGCGACCTCGACGCGGCCAAGCTGCGCAGGCGCTACGACGCGGTCGTCATCGCGGCCGGCGCCACCGTCTCCCGCGATCTGCCGGTCCCCGGGCGCGAGCTGAACGGCGTCCACTTCGCCATGGACTATCTGCCGCTGGCCAACAAGGTGCAGGAGGGCGACTTCGTCGCCCCGCCGATCACCGCCGAGGGCAAGCACGTCGTCGTCATCGGCGGCGGTGACACGGGCGCGGACTGCGTGGGCACCGCCCACCGCCAGGGCGCTGCCTCGGTCACCCAGCTGGAGATCATGCCCCGCCCCGGCGAGGAGCGTCCCGACGGCCAGCCCTGGCCCACCTTCCCGATGCTCTACAAGGTCACCTCCGCGCACGAGGAGGGCGGCGAGCGGGTCTACTCCGTCTCCACCACCCACTTCGAGGGCGACGAGGACGGCAATGTCCAGTTCCTCCACCTGGTGGAGGTCGAGTTCAAGGACGGCAAGCTCGAACAGAAGCCGGGTACGGAGCGCAGGCTCCCGGCGCAGCTCGTCACCCTGGCGATGGGCTTCACCGGCACCGACCAGGAGAACGGGCTGGTCCAGCAGTTCGGCCTGGAGCTGGACGCGCGCGGCAATGTCGCCCGCGACGCGGAGTTCGCGACCAACGTCGACGGGGTGTACGTCGCCGGTGACGCGGGGCGTGGCCAGTCGCTGATCGTGTGGGCCATCGCCGAGGGCCGCTCCGCCGCCCGTGGTGTCGACCGCTTCCTCACCGGGGCGAGCGAACTGCCCGCGCCGATCCGCCCGACGGACCGGGCCCTGACGGTCTGAGTTCCGACGGACCGGGCCCTGACGGACCGGGCCCTGACGGACCGGGCCCTGACGGACCGGGCCCTGACGGACCGGGCCCTGACGGACCGGGCCCTGACGGACCGGGCCCCGGCCCGGCCTCCGGTACACCCCCAGAACGTCCCGTACAACGGCGTACGGAACTGAGAACGGCGCCTGCCCCGTCC
>NZ_JBSGUP010000142.1:0-15019 GCF_053607985.1 Streptomyces sp. NPDC055078 | reverse complement strand
CACGGACCCGTGCCCCGGTGACCGGCCGCGAAACACGACCGCTCCCCGGCGAAGGGGACAAGGGCCACCGGCTCCGGCCCACGGGTCCGCCGTTCCCCCCTGTCCCCGCAAGATGACCCCGCAAGACATGCACGACATGCACGGCCGCACGGCCGGTCGACCTCACGGCAAGTCGACCTCACGGCTGGTCGACCTCATGGCCGCACGGCCACCGGCCCGGCTCCGTATCCGAAAGGCAGGACGCACCCATGTCCACCACATCCGACAACACATCCGGCACCGCCCGCGTCAGGATCGATCCGCTCGATCTGGCGGGCATCGACGACATGCTCAGCCCCGAGGAAAAGGCGGTCCGGTCGGCCGTCCGCCAGGTCTGCGACTCCGCGGTCGACCCGTATGTCGCCGAGTGGTTCGAGAAGGGCGAGCTGCCCGCCATCCGTGAACTCGCCAAGGAACTCGGCGGGCTCGGCCTGCTCGGTATGCACCTGGAGGGCTACGGCTGTGCGGGGATGAGCGCCGTCGACTACGGCCTCGCCTGCCTGGAGCTGGAGGCCAGCGACTCGGGTATCCGTTCCCTGGTCAGCGTCCAGGGCTCATTGGCGATGTTCGCGATCAGGCAGCACGGCAGCGAGGAGCAGAAGCAGCGGTGGCTGCCGCCCATGGCCGCCGGTGAGGCCATCGGCTGCTTCGGTCTGACCGAGCCGGACCACGGCTCCGACCCGGCCGGTATGCGCACCCGCGCCCGCCGGGACGGCGGCGACTGGGTCATCGACGGCCGCAAGATGTGGATCACCAACGGCTCCGTCGCCGATGTCGCCGTGGTGTGGGCGCAGACCGATGACGGAGTGCGCGGCTTCGTGGTGCCGACCGACACCCCCGGGTTCTCCGCCCCGCTGATCAAGCACAAGCTGTCGCTGCGGGCGTCGGTCACCAGTGAACTCGTCCTGGACGGGGTCAGGTTGCCCGCCGACGCGGTGCTGCCGGAGGTGCGCGGGCTGCGCGGCCCGCTCTCCTGTCTGAACGAGGCGCGCTACGGCATCGTCTGGGGCGCCATGGGAGCCGCGCGCAGTTCCCTCGCGGCCGCCCTGGAGTACGCCGGGCAGCGTGTGCAGTTCGGCAAGCCGATCGCGGGCTTCCAGCTCACCCAGGAGAAGCTGGCCCAGATGGCGGTGGAGCTGACCTGCGGCACCCTGCTGGCGCTGCACCTGGGCCGGCGCAAGGACGGTCCCGGGCTGCGGCCCGAGCAGGTCAGCCTGGGCAAGCTCAACAATGTGAACAAGGCCCTGGACATCTGCCGCAGCGCGCGCACCGTGCTGGGCGCCAACGGGATCTCGCTGGAGTACCCGGTGATCCGGCACATGACCAACCTGGAGTCGGTGCTGACGTACGAGGGCACCCCGGAGATGCACAAGCTCGTCATCGGCCAGGCCATGACGGGGCTGCCCGCGTTCCGGTAGGGGGTCGCCCCGCCGGGGACGGCGGGGCACTCTCCGCAGGGAGAACGCAGGTGACACGGGTGGCACAGGGCGGGCCCGGCGCGGGACGGCGAGCGGCGATGATCCAGCCGTGAGGTAGCCGGAGTGGCCCGGGTGCCCCGGCCCCGGGCGGTGGTGTCACCGGGCCGAGGGCGCGGGCGGCGGCGGCTCGGCACGGGTGCCGCGCCGGCGCGAGGCCAGGATCATCAGGGTCTTGGTGCCGATGACATTGCCGCTGCGGCGCATCGTGTCGATCACCTGCTGGAGGTGCTGGACACTGCCGACCCGCACCCGCACCAGGGCGTCCGGGTCTCCCGCGACGGTGAACACCTCCACCACCTCGGGCAGATTGATCACCGCGCTGGCGATGGCCTCGACATTGGTGTCACCCGCGAACCGCAGTTCGGTGAAGGCTTCGAGGCTGTCGCCCAGCCTGCTGTGATCGAGGATCGCCGTGTAGCCCGCGATCACCCCCGCCCGCTCCAGCCGGTCGACGCGCCGCTTCACCGGGGCGGGCGACAGATTCACCTGCTCGGCGATACTGAGAATGCTCCGGCGCCCGTCCTGCACGAGCAGGTCCAGGATCCGGCGGTCCACACTGTCCAGCTGCACCGTATCGGTCATGCTCCCAGCCTACGTCGGCCCACGCACTTTTCCTTCGCTCAGGCCCGCTCCAAGTTCTCAAAATGTGCGTGAGAAGCAATTTTCGAGCCTCTTCTTTGCGTCGAGGCCGATACTGCGTTGAAATGTGGCCCACCCCCCGCGACAACGCCCCGGCGAGAGGTGGCCCATGCCCATCGAACGTGACCTGCCGACCGACGAAGCACATGACCTCATCGATCTCGTGGCCGAGATCGCGGACAGCGAACTGGCCCCACGGGTCGCGGAGTTCGAGGAGGCGGAGAAGTTCCCGCGCGAGGTGTTCGTCCTGCTCGGCGAGACCGGGCTGCTCACCCTGCCGTTCGGCGAGGACATCGGTGGCGGCGGCCAGCCGTACAGCGTCTATCTCCAGGTGCTGGAGGAGCTGGCGATGCGCTGGGCCGGGGTGGCCGTCGGGGTCAGTGTGCACACACTGTCCTGCCATCCCGTCGTCGCTTTCGGCACCCCCGCCCAGCAGCGCGAGCTGCTGCCGTCGATGCTCGGCGGGCAGCAGCTCGGCGCGTACTGTCTGTCCGAGGCACACGCCGGCTCCGATCCGTCCGCCCTGCGGGCCAGGGCAGCCGAAGCACCGCACGGCTGGCAGGCGAACGGCAGCAAGAGCTGGATCACCCACGGCGGCTGGGCCGACTTCTACACCGCGTTCCTGCGCACCGGGGACGACCCGCGCGGCGGCGTCTCCTGCTTCCATGTGGACGGCGACGCCCCGGGGCTCACCGCCGGTACACCGGAGCGCAAGATGGGCCTGCGCAGTTCGGCGACGACCACGATGAGCTTCGACGATGTACCGATCGCGGCCGACCGGCTGATCGGCACGCCCGGACAGGGACTCCAGATCGCCCTGTCCGCGCTGGACGCGGGCCGCCTCGGGATCGCCGCCGTCGCGGTCGGTCTGGCGCAGGCCGCCCTGGACTACGCCGTGCAGTACGCCTGTGAGCGGGAGACCTTCGGCTCGCGGATCATCGACCACCAGGGGGTGGGCTTTCTGCTCGCCGACATGGCCGCGGCGACCGAGGCCGCCCGCGCCACCTATCTGACCGCCGCCCGGCGCAAGGACGCAGGCCAGGACTACAGCCGGCAGGCCAGCGTCGCCAAGCTCATCGCCACCGACACCGCGATGTCGGTGACCACCGACGCCGTCCAGGTGCTCGGCGGCGCGGGCTATGTGAGCGACCACCCCGTCGAGCGCTATATGCGCGAGGCCAAGGTGACCCAGATCTTCGAGGGCACCAATCAGATCCAGCGCCTGGTGATCAGCCGTCACCTCGCCCGAGGCGTCCGCTGACGTCCAGCCCCTCACCCGCGGTCCCCGGCACGCACCGATACGGCCCCTCTCGCAAGGCGTTCGCGTACCGGCGAGGTCATCCGCCCCGACGGCGCGCTGCGCATGGCACCGCGCTGATCCCTGCCCCCGACCGTCACCCCGCCGACCCGAATCGAGGCACCCATGGCCGACACCCCCGAGCCCTCTGAGGTCCCTGAGGTCCCTGAGGTCCCTGAGGTCCCTGAGGTCCCTGAGGTCCCTGAGGTCCCTGAGGTCCCTGAGGTCCCCAGCATCCCCGACGCCCCCGACGCCCCCGACGCCCCCGAGGACGCGCCGATCCAGCTGCTCGACCCCTCCGGTGTACTGCGCGCCGACGAACGGCTGCCCTTCGATCCGGCGACCGTCGATCTGCCCGCGCTCTACCGCGACATGGTGCTCAGCCGCCGGGTGGACACCGAGGCCATCGCCCTCCAGCGCCAGGGCGAACTGGGCATGTGGCCGTCGATGCTGGGCCAGGAGGGCGCCCAGGTCGGCGCCGGACACGCGCTGCGGGACCAGGACATGACCTTCCCGACCTACCGCGAGCACGCGGTCGCCTGGTGCCGGGGCGTCCCGCCGGAACGGCTGCTGGGACTGTTCCGGGGCACCACACTGGGCGGCTGGCGGCCCACGGCCAACAACTTCAACCTCTACACCCTGGTCATCGGCGCGCAGACGCTGCACGCGACCGGCTACGCCATGGGTGTGGTCCGCGACGAGCAGGTCGGCACCGGTGACGACGGGCGTGACACGGCCGTGCTCTGCTTCCACGGCGACGGCGCGCTCAGCGAGGGCGAGACGAACGAGGCGTACATCTGGGCGGCGACCCAGAATCTGCCGATCGTGTTCTTCTGCCAGAACAACCAGTGGGCCATCTCGGCTCCCTACGCGACCCAGAGCCGGGTGCCGGTGGCCCAGCGCTCCGCCGGATTCGGCTTCCCCGGCGTCCGCGTCGACGGCAACGACGTCCTGGCCACCCTGGCCGCCACCCGCCAGGCCCTGGACCGGGCCCGGCGCGGTGCGGGCCCCACACTCATCGAGGCGTTCACCTACCGGCTCAATCCGCATACGACATCCGACGACACGACCCGCTACCGTTCGGCGGCCGATGACGAGCAGTGGCGCGAACGCGACCCGATCACCCGGCTGCGCCGTCATCTGGAGCACACCGGATGCGTCGGCACCTCCTTCTTCGACGCCCTCGACTCCGAGGCCCGTCAGCTCGCCGAGCGGCTGCGCGCCGACTGCCGGGCACTGCCCGACCCCGACGGCGAGCTGCCGTTCGCGCACACCTACGCCGAGCTGCCGGAGAACCTGCGTGAACAGCTCGCCGAGCACCGCGACTTCGTCGCCTCCCTCGACCCCCAGGAGGTTCCCGCATGACCGTGACACTCGCCCGCGCGCTCAACGAGGGGCTGCGCACCGCCATGCGGCGCGACAGCAAGGTGATGCTGCTCGGCCAGGACATCGGGCGGCTCGGCGGTGTCTTCCGTATCACCGACGGTCTGCGGGCGGAGTTCGGCGCGCTGCGGGTGATGGACGCCCCGCTGGGCGAGGCGGGGATCGTCGGTACGGCGATCGGGCTGGCGATGCGCGGCTACCGGCCGGTCTGCGAGATCCAGTTCGACGGCTTCGTCTTCCCCGCCGTCAACCAGATCGTCACCCAGCTCGCCAAGTACCGGCACCGCTCCGAGGGCGATGTCGCGCTCCCGGTCGTCATCCGCATTCCGTACGGCGGTGGCATCGGCGCGATCGAGCACCACTCGGAATCGCCGGAGAGCTACTTCGCGCACACCCCGGGCCTGCGGGTGGTCACCTGCGCCACCCCCGAGGACGGCCACGCGATGATCGGACAGGCCATCGCCTGTGACGACCCGGTGATCTTCCTTGAGCCCAAGCGCCGTTACTGGGAGAAGGGCGCCATCGGCGGCGGTACGGACACTCCCCTGGACGCCGCCCGGGTGGTCCGCCCCGGCAGCGATCTCACCCTGCTCGTCTACGGCCCCCTGGTACGCACCGCCCTGGAGTGCGCGGAGGTGGCCGCCGGCGAGGGGCGCAGCCTGGAAGTGATCGATCTGCGCTCGCTGGCCCCGCTCGATCTGACGACGGTGTACGCGTCGGTCCACCGCACGGGCCGGCTGGTGATCGCGCACGAAGCGTCGCTGAGCCATGGCCTCGGCGCGGAGATCGCGGCCCGGGTGCAGGACCGGGCCTTCTACGCCCTGGAGTCTCCGGTGATCCGGGTGACCGGCTACGACACCCCGTACCCGCCGAGCAGGCTTGAGGAGAACTGGCTCCCGGGTGTCGAGCGCATCCTCGACGCCGTCGACCGCGGCCTGAGCTACTGAGAAGGGTTCCGAGTCATGTCCTCCCCCCAGCAGTTCCTGCTGCCCGACGTCGGTGAAGGGCTCACCGAGGCCGACATCCTGACCTGGTCCGTCCAGGTCGGTGACACCGTCGAGGTCAACCAGATCATCGTCGAGATCGAGACGGCGAAGGCCGCCGTCGAACTTCCGTCCCCCTACGCCGGGGTCGTGCTCCGACTGCACGCGGCCGAGGGCGAGACGGTCGCCGCCGGCACGCCGATCATCACCGTCGGGCCCGCCGCCGGGACACCCGGACCTCCCGGGCTGCCCGAGCCTTCCGTGACCGGCGCCGACGCGGAGTCCGCGCCCGGGATGCTCGTCGGCTACGGTCCGCGCGAGACCTCGGCCGTACGGCGCCGAAGGCGCGAGCGCGCGTCCGCCCCCGTGCCCCAGGCGCCGCCGCCCGCCCCGGACGCGCGGTCACCGGCCCCGGCCCGCCCGTCGGCCAAGCCACCCGTCCGCAAGCTGGCGAAGGACCTCGGCGTCTCCCTGTACGCGGTGGCGGCGACCGGGGTGGACGGCACCATCACCCGCGAGGACGTCCACCGGGCCGCGACCACCGCGACCCACAGCCCGCAGGCCCCGGAGCGGAACCAGGAGCAAGGCCGGGCGGGGAAGCCGGAACAGACCACAACAGGGCAGCCGGAGCAGACCACGGCAGGAGAGCCGGGGCGCCCGTACGGGGCCCCGGAGCGGGAGACCCGTATGCCGATCAGGGGCGTACGCAAGCACACCGCCCGCGCGATGTCCGAGTCGGCGTTCACCGCGCCGCATGTCACGGAGTTCATCACGGTGGACATCACCGAGACGATGCGGCTGCGCGAAGTCGTCTCGGCACGCCGTGAGTTCCGTCAGATGCGGCTGTCACCGCTGGTCTTCGTGGCCAGGGCACTGCTGCTGGCCATGCGGCGCACACCCGAGGTGAACTCGTCCTGGGACGAGCGCGCCCAGGAGATCGTCCTCAAGCACTATGTGAATCTGGGGATCGCGGCGGCCACCGGCCGGGGGCTGATCGTCCCCAACATCAAGGACGCGCACCGGATGTCGCTGCTCGAACTCGCGGAGGCGATCTCCGCTCTGGCCGCGACCGCCCGCGACGGGCGGACACCTCCCGGGGACATGGCGGGCGGCACGGTCACGATCACCAATGTGGGAGTCTTCGGCGTCGACACCGGCACGCCCCTCCTCAACCCGGGCGAGGCGGCGATCCTCGCGGTCGGTGCCGTACGCCGGATGCCGTGGGTCGTCGGCACCGGGGCCGATGAGCGGATCGAGCCGCGTTCGGTGCTTCAGCTCGCGCTGTCCTTCGACCATCGGCTGGTCGACGGAGAACAGGGTTCGCGACTGCTCGCCGACACCGCCGCCGTGCTCACCGATCCCGGTCTCGCCCTGCTCTGACCGCACCCGCCCGGGCTCGGGCGACGCCGTGTGTCCCGGTGGTGGAAATCGGCCGTGTGCGGTCTGGCGCTGTATCGACATGTCCTCTTTCATGGGTCCAAGGCGTACGCCGTACTCCGGCGGCTCCGCAGACATCATCACTGCCCCGGGAGGCAGACCATGTCCAGTCTCGGTACCGGTGCCATCGTGACGCTCGACAGCAGTGGCGGCCAACATCTCTACGAACAGACCGACCGGCTCCGGGAGGCGGGTCCCGCGGTGCGGGTGCGGTTACCCGAAGGGGTCGTGGCCTGGTCCATCACCCGTGGCGATGTCATCAAGCGGGTGCTGACGCATCCGGGTGTGTCCCGGGACGCGCGGAAGTCCGTGCCCGGGTATCAACCGGGGGCCATCGCCTGGCTGTTCCCGTGGGTGGACGTGGAGTCCATGTTCAACGCCGAGGGCCGGGACCACACCCGGCTCAGGAAGCTGGTGGGCCCGGCGTTCGCACCACGTCGTATCGAAGCCATGCGACCGCGAGTTCAGGCCATTGTCGACGACGTACTCGACACCCTGGAGTCGCGGTCGCGCGATGAGCCGGTCGATCTGCGTGCGTCGTTCGCGCACGAGGTGCCGACCCGGGTGATCTCCGAACTCTTCGGCGTCCCGGACGATCAGCGGCCGGAGATGATGCGGGTCTTCGCGGGGGTAGCGGACACCGGTGCCACCCCGGCGGAGTCGGACGCCGTCAACAAGGCCCTGATCGTCATGATGCGGCAGCTCATCGAGACCAAGCGGCGGACACCGGGCGACGACATGACCAGTCTGCTGCTCACCACCCACGAGGAGGACACCGACCGGCTCAGCGAGCAGGAACTGCTGTCCACGCTGCTTCTGATGATCGGCGCGGGCAGCCAGACCGCGATCGCCCTCATCGACAACGCCGTACGGGAACTCCTCGTCCACCGAGGTCAACTGGACGCGGTGCTCGACGGCCGCGTCCCCTGGACCGAGGTCGTCGAGGAGACGCTGCGGCTGCACTCCTCGGTGATGCACATGCCGTTGCGCTGGGCCACCGAGGACATCGACCTCGGGGACGGAGTCGTCGTCAGGACCGGTGAGACGATGCTGATCGGCTTCGGGGCGCACGGGCGGGATCCGGGCCTCCACGAGGCCCCGGACGCCTTCGACCTCAGTCGCGAGGACAAGACGCATCTGGCCTTCGGCCACGGCGTCCACTACTGCCTCGGCGCTCCGCTCGGCCGGCTGGAGGGCGAGGTGGCCCTGCCCGCGCTGTTCGACCGCTTTCCCGGTCTCGCGCTCGCCGTCGACCCGGAGCGAATAGAGCCGCAGCGCACCTTCATCGGCAATGACGTCGTCACACTGCCCGTCCGGCTCGGTCACCGGCCCCGCACCGGCGGCTGAGCAGCCAGGTCCGGCGCACACCCGGTCTCCGGACGGTTACCGGTGGGTCGGAGGACCAGAAGGTCAGTGGGTCAGTGGGTCAGTGGGTCAGTGGGTCAGTGGACGATACGGACGACGGTCACCAGGAGGATGGTGGGGTCGGAACTGACGTAGTAGACGGCGATGGCGGCATGGCCGAGGACGGCCTGGCGGCGGTCCTGCTCCCCCTTGAGGGCGCGTGACCCGTATCCGTACGGGTCGGCGGCCAGCCGGCGTATGCCCTGTTCGAATCCACTGCGCAGGCCGGAGTCCATGGCCTTGAGCGCCTCGTCCGCTTCCGGCGCGTGCTGCACCCGGTACGCGCTCACGCCACCCCCGCGCGGGGGTCCTGGGGCACACAGCCCGAGAAGTCGCCGATCCGCAGGCGGGCGACGACGGCCTCGTCCTCGTCCTCCGCGGGGGTGGTCGACAACGACCAGTTCGCGAGCACCAGTTGCAGTTGTCCAGCCGGTGTGGAGCCGACTTCCGCGTCGAACGCCGCCCGTTCACTCTCGGGCAGTGCCGCGCGGACGCCGTTGATCGTTGCCGGGATCTCGACGAACTCCCCGCCGATACGCGTGGTCCAGGTCGATGTGCCGATGTCGCCCACGGTGCCACCTCCTCGGCCCCTACGGTACGCCGCCGCCCCCGGCCCGCCGCGACCGGCCCAACCGCCGCCGGGGCCCCACCCGTTGCGGCACGGTCGTGGGCCCTATGCGGCGTCGTGGCACACCCGGCCCGTCGCGGTGCCACGGGACCAGGGCCGCAGTGCCGTGGTCTGTGTCATCGCCTGTGTCATCGCCTGTGTCATGGCGCGCTCCAGAAGTGGTGCGTGGCGTACGAACTCCACGGCCGCCAGCGGTCGGCGCCGTCGGCTGCCGCGCCCGCCCGGCGCATTCCGGCCCGTACGGCCGGGTCGTCGCTCAGCAGGACGTCGGGGTCGCCGAGTGCGCGCATCCGGATGTAGCCGGCCGTCCTGGCGTCGATGCCGGGCAGCGCACCCAGCAGCCGGCCGGTCTCCTCGCGGTCGGCGCCGGGGTCGAGGACGAGGGTGCCATCGGCGAGCGCGGTGGTCAGACCCCGCAAGGCGGCGGGCATATCCGGTCCTTCGGGTGCGGCGGCGAGGGTCCGGACTGTGGGGAAGAGATGGGTGAGGCCGCCGCTGGGCTCGCACAGCGGCTCTCCGTGGGCGGCGATCAGGGCCGCGCAGCGTGCGCGCCCGGTCGCCGCGGGGACGCCCCGGCCGATGACGGCGCGTACGGCGAGTTCATGCGGGTCCGGGGTGCCCGGGGCGCGCAGTCCGGGGCGGGCGGCGACCAGCGGGGCGAGTGCCGGGTCGGCTCCGAGGCGTTCGGCGACGGCGCGCGGGTCGGCGTCCAGGTCGAACAGCCTGCGTATCCGCTGGGTCGCGGTCGTCAGGTCCCGCAGGTCCGTCAGCTGGAGCCGGCACGCCAGCCAGCCTCCCGCGCCCGGCTGTTCGCCGACCTCCGCGACGCCGGGGCCGCCGGGCAGCCGCAGGGTGCGCCGGTAGGTCCGGGTGCCGCGTTCGCCGGTGATCTCCTCGATGCCGGTGAGCGCGTCATCGGCGAGCCGGTCGAACACCTCGGCGGCGGCGTAGGGGCGGCGGTGGGCGAGCCGTAGCGGCACTCCGGCCCGGCCGCCCTCCGGGGTGACCGGGCCGAAGCGCGGGGTCCGGCCGCCGGCCGGGCGGGGGGCGGAGGCGCGCAGTTCGCTGGGGGTGGCCGCGTAGATGGCGCGCATCGTGTCGTTGAACTGGCGCACACTCGCGAACCCGGCCGCGAAGGCGATCTCGGCCGCCTGGAGGGTGGTCGTCTGCAGCAGGATGCGTGCGGTGTGGCCGCGCTGGGCCCTGGCGAGCGCGATGGGCCCCGCGCCGAGTTCGGCGTTGAGCTGGCGCTGTACCTGCCGGGCGCTGTAGCCGAGCCGGTCGGCGAGGCCCCCGACGCCTTCCCGGTCCACGACTCCGTCGCCGATGAGGCGCATGGCCCGGCCCACGACATCGGCGCGGGCGTTCCACTCGGCGGAGCCGGGGACGGCGTCGGGCCGGCAGCGCCGGCAGGCGCGATAGCCCGCGCCCTGGGCGGCGGCGGCCGTCGGGTAGAACGTGACGTTCCGGCGCTTGGGGGTGATCGCGGGGCAACTGGGCCGGCAGTAGATCCCGGTCGTGGCGACGGCGAAGAAGAACACTCCGTCGAACCGGGAATCCCTGCTGGTCACCGCCTCGTATCTGCTGTCCTCGATCGTCATGCGGCCAGTATGGGCTCCGCCCGGGCGCCGGAGCTGGCGGAAATCGGACATGGTGTTCGGCACTGCGGGTCCGGTGCCGATATTCGTCTGACCGCTTTCCGCATACCCGGCATGCGCAATGCCGGTGGCATATGCCAAAGCGCGCGCCCCCACCCATACGCCCGCGCCGAGGGCGCGTACGCGTCTTGACATCGAGCATCACGTTACTTTCGGCAGGGCACCCCGACCGTCAAGGACGCGTCAAGATCATTGCTTCGGAGGCGACTTGGAAGCGTGGGTCAGATCACAAACAGTCGTCAAGGAACGGTCAAATGTGCTCGTGGCGGGCGGTTCGGTTGCACTGAGCGACCGAATATTCACCAGCTTCTTGTCGAATACGAATCGATGAGTAAGATCGGCGCGCATACAGGGAGTGGCCAAGACCTCCACCCCCAGTCAACCCCCCACCTGTCCCCATGAGGACCCATGACGACCATTTTCCGACATACGTGCCGACGCAGACCTATGGGAGCGGCGGCGGACTGATGTCCCAGGACCAGTTCCGCCCCGTGTACCACCCGGCGGGCCATGACAGCGAACTGCGCACCGCCATGCAGGATCTGAGAACGGGCCGCTGGTTGTCGATGCGGAATCTGCTGAACTCCACCTCCGACTGGGGGGTCTGGACCCAGCGGACTCAGGTGCTCGCCGCCGTGGCGGCGGGCTCCGACACCGTGCAGGCATGGCGGACGGAGGAACCCGGCTCGCTCGCCGCGATCGTGATGCAGTGCCGGGTATCGGTCGAGCGGGCGCTGCGGGCGAACCGCGAGAAACACGCACGCACTCAGGAGTTGTGGCACGAGGCGTGGGAGGCGTGCCGGATCGCCGCCCACCAGGGGCCCGACGACCCGGTGCCGTGGGTGTGTCTGCTCGCGCTCTCCCAGCTCGACGAGAAGCAGCGGCTGGACGAGCACCGGCAGATCCCGCCCGGGCCGATGCTGTTCCCGGGGCCCTGGGGCCTGCTGGCGGAGGCTCACAAGCGGCATCCGTACAACCGTGAGGCGTACCACCGGATGCTTCAGTTCGCCTACGCCCGCAGGCCCGGTGGCCATCTCTCGGAGGCGGTCAACTTTGTGCAGTGGGCGGCGTCGGCGGCTCCCGCCGGCTCCGCGCTGCTGGTGCTGCCGCTCTTCGTGCGGATGGAGCGCTACCGCCGTGACAACGGTCATGAGCGGGCGCTCGATCTGCACTGGGTGACGGACGACGCCAACCGCGAGGCCATGCTCGCGCTGGAGAGCTGGTTCGACCTCGTCGACCCTGCCGAATCGTCACTGCTCGATCTCAACCAACTGGCTCACGCGCTGTGGGGCGCGAGCCGGTTCATCGAGGCGGCCCGCGTGTTCCGCGCGCTGGGCCCGTACTACACCGCCCCGCCGTGGCTGTACCGGTCGCAGAACCCGGCGGACCCGGGTCTGGCGGAGGAGGTCTTCCTCCGTGCCCGCGCCCGATGTCTCACCGCCGCGAGCGACGCGGGCCACTGACCGCACCACCGCAATTCACCACCATCCACCAGCACCTTTCCCCCGGAGGTCTTCCCATGTCCATATCCCAGCCCAGATGGTCGGGCCCGGACAAACAATCCCCCGTCGACGAGGAGGAGCGGTTGCGGGAACTCGGCTATCAGCCGGTGCTCGCCCGCCGGATGGGAGGCTTCGGCAACTTCGCGATCAGCTTCTCCGTCATCTCCGTTCTGTCCGGCTGTATGACGCTGTACGGCTTCGGCATGAACACGGGCGGCCCATCCGTGATGCTCTGGGGCTGGGCGGGCGTCGGCCTGTTCGTGCTCTGTGTCGGTATGGCGCTCGCCGAGGTCACCAGCGCGTATCCCACCTCCGGCGCGCTCTACTACATGGCGGACCGGCTCGGCGGCCGTAAGTGGGGCTGGTACACGGGCTGGCTGAACCTGCTGGGGCTGCTGGGCGCGATCGCCGGTATCGACTACGGCGCCGCCCTGTTCACGGGCGCGTTCCTGAATCTCCAGTGGGGCTTCGACCCCACACCCGGCTCCACAATGATCATTTTTATGTGCATTCTGCTGCTGCACGCCACCCTGAATCTCTTCGGCGTGAAACTGGTCAGCGTCCTGAACTCGATCAGCGTGTGGTGGCATCTGGGCGGTGTCGCGCTGATCGTCGGAGTGCTCGCCATCGTTCCCAAGAATCATCAGTCGCCCGAATACGTCTTCACCGAATTCGTCAATGGCACCGGGTGGGAGAACCCCATCTATGTCGCGGCGGTCGGTCTGTTGCTCGCGCAGTACACATTCTCCGGATACGACGCTTCCGCGCATCTGTCGGAGGAGACCTCCAACGCGTCCGTCACCGCCGCCCGCGGCATCGTCCGTGCCATCTGGGTCTCCTGGATCGCCGGATTCGCGCTGCTCGCGGGGCTGACCTTCGCCATTCAGGACTACTCCGGGGCCCAGAACTCCGAGACCGGTGTGCCGCCGGCCCAGATCTTCATCGACGCCCTCGGCACGGGCGGCGCCACCGCGCTGCTGCTCGTCGTCATCGTGGCGCAGCTGTTCTGCGGCAACGCCGAGGTCGCGGCGGCCAGCCGGATGGTGTTCGCGTTCAGCCGGGACAACGCGCTGCCCGGCTCGGCGCTGTGGCGCAAGGTCAGCAGCCGTACGCAGACCCCGGTGCCCGCGGTCTGGCTGTCGGTGGGCTTCGCCTGTCTGCTGGCCCTGCCGTCGCTGTACTCCACGACCGCCTACGGCGCGGTGACGGCGATCAATGTCATCGGCATCACCCCCGCGTACGCGATCCCGGTCTATCTGAAACTGCGCGCCGGGGACCGCTTCCAGCCGGGGCCGTGGAACCTGGGCAAGTGGAGCAAGCCGATCGGCTGGATCGCGGTGGTGTGGGTGGCCGTCGTGACCGTGATCTTCCTGTTGCCGCAGTCGAGCCCGGTGACGGTCAGCACCATGAACTACGCGTCGGTCGCGCTGGTCACGGTCCTGACCCTGGCCACGGTGTGGTGGTTCGTGGCACGCCGCTCGTACGGCACCCCGCAGGCGTACGGCTCCGCCCGTGAGCAGGCGGAGCTGTCCGACCACATCGTCTGACACCCTCGGTATCGCCGTCGGCCGTGGGGTCCGGACCCGCTCTCGATCGGGGCCGGACCCCACAGTCATGCCCACGGCCCACGGCCGACCGGGGCGAGTTCTCCATGCGGTGATCGCCTGTCAGGGGCCGACTGTCAGTGGTGCGCGAGATGCTTGACGGTCCGATGCCCCATTCCTGGGAGGAGACAGGTATGACCGATAGGACCGACCTCGAACTCGCGGCGGCGCGGGCGTATGTGAGGCTGCTCCAGACCGCCCGGGCCGTCCTCTCGGACCCCCGGCAGCCCGCTCCGTCGCTCCCGCTGCTGACCGGGCCGATCGCGGAGGCGGACGACGCCCTGGACGCGCTGGGTCTGGCGGGCAACGAAGCGGAGTTCTTCGAGCTGGTGGCCACACTGCGGCCGGTGCCGTACGAGGGCCGGCGGGCGTGAACCGGCCCTGGGCGGGCCGGTCCCGGCGCTGGGGCGCCCGCGCCGGGTCAGTCGATGCCGAAGAGCGGGCCGGTGATCGTCAGCCCGAGATCACCGCCGGCGTACGAGAAGAAGGCGATCAGCATCAGGGCCGCGCCGCCCAGCGACATGTCCTTGAGGAAGGTGGTCAGCTCGTTCTGACGGGCCGCCGGGTCGCTCTCCTTCCAGAAGGCGTGCATCAGCGGGGCCACCGCGAAGAGGAAGACGGCGAGCAGCAGCGCCCCGAGATCCGCCCAGATGCCGAGCACCACGCTCACCGCGCCCACCAGCATCAGCAGCCCGCTGCCGACGACGGCGGCGGTTGCCGCGGGCACCCCGCGCGCGGTCGCGTATCCGGCCATGTCCCGGGTCCGCGTCAGATGTGCCACGCCGGAGCTGAGGAAGAGCAGCACGAACAGGATGCGTCCAATGAGTACCAGGACGTCCATGACGGCCTCCTGATCCAGGCAGTTGAACAGATAACTACCCTTGTTCAGGTTACTCCTGCCCGCAGCATGCCGCCTCCGGAGTTTGACGTCCGCGCACCCGGGTGACCCGGTCCCAGAGGGGTACCC
>NZ_JBSGUP010000141.1:0-15096 GCF_053607985.1 Streptomyces sp. NPDC055078 | reverse complement strand
GCGTGGGGGCGGTTTCGGCCGCCGGCCCGTAGGTTCGGCGCGGGTTCGGCCCCCGGCCCACGGGCTGACGAATCCCGTAGCCGCCGGCCGCCAGACGGCATACGCCAGGCGGCAGAAGCCGGAAGCCTCCCGCGCGATCCGCGCCCCCGGCCGACCTCGTCGTTCAGGACAGCCGGGGTCCGGCTTCCGCCCGGGCGATCACTCCTCGAAGCGCCGCCTGCGCGCGTGGGTTCGCGCCTTCATCCGGTTGCCGCAGACCGCCATGGAACACCACCGGGCGGTCCCGGGCCTGCTGTGATCGACGAGGAACAGATTGCACTCCTCGTTCGCACAGGCCCGCAGCCGCCGCGGCAGTTCCGCGGTGACGCGCGACCACGCGAGTACGACGCGGACCGCGAGCTCGTCATCAGGCGTCGCCTCCAGTTGCCAGGACACACCCTCGGACGAGACGGCAGGGCGAAGCCGTGCCCGGTCGAGCGCGGAGGCAAGGCCGCTGACATCCGAGGATGTCCCCCGGATCAGCTGATGCAGCGTGTCACGTACATGACGCAGCCGCTCGCTCTCCTCCCTGGTGCCACGCCCTCCGAGCGCTCGTACCCAGTCCGCCGCCCCCGGTGCGCTCAGGGTGTCCGTGGGGCGCCCGTCGATCACCGGGGCGCTGTTGAGCACGGTGAGCAGCAGTTCCTCGTCCTCGGCCACGGCTCACTCTCCTTGACATGCCGTTCGGTGCTGTGCATGATCAGCATAGCCTAACCAGTTAAATCGAGTTAAGAGGTTATCGTGGCTCCTGTGCATCACCGGACCGTGGACGTCGACGGCTTGACCGTCTTCTACCGGGAGGCGGGCCCGTCGGACGCCCCCGTCCTCCTGCTGCTGCACGGCTATCCGACGAGCTCCCATATGTTCCGGCGCCTGATCCCGGCGCTGGCCGGTCACTACCGGGTGATCGCACCCGACCACATCGGCTTCGGCCGCTCGTCGGCGCCCGGAGTGACGGAGTTCGACTACACCTTCGATGCGCTCGCCGAGGTGACCCGCGGCTTCCTGACCGCTCTCGGCGTGGACCGCTACGCGATCTACGTACAGGACTACGGCGCACCCATCGGCTGGCGGCTCGCGCTGGCGTCCCCGGAAGCGGTCACCGCCGTCGTCTCGCAGAACGGCAACGCCTACGAGGAAGGATTCGTACCGGACTTCTGGGCACCCATCTGGGCCTACGGCGCGGAACGCACCCCGGAGAACGAGGCACGGCTGCGGCCCGCTCTGGGCCGGGAAGCCGTCGAATGGCAGTACACCCACGGTGTCCCCGACCCCAGCCTGATCGATCCCGACGCCTGGGAGCACGACCTGGCGCTCCTCGCCCGCCCCGGCGTCGACCGCGCCCAACTCGCCCTGTTCGGCGACTACGCCGGCAATCGCGCCCTGTACCCGGCGGTGCACGACTGGCTGCGGTCGAGCGGTGTCCCCGTCCTCGCGATCTGGGGCCGTAACGACGAGATCTTCGGGCCGGCCGGCGCGGAGGCGTTCCGGCGCGACGCCCCGGACGCGGAGGTCGTCCTGCTCGACGGCGGCCACTTCCTCCTGGAGAGCCACCCCGACGCGGTCGCCGACGCCATCATCCGATTCCGCCCGCGCGTACTCGGCGCGGGCGTCAGCGGGTGACGGTGGGTGACAGAACGCCAGGCTCCGGAGCTGTCCGAACGCCGGCTCCGGAGCTGTCCGACCGATCCTGACCGATCAGAGAGCAGCGTCTACCGATTCAGTCGGAGGGGAACTTTTCGGAGAGCTTGTCGAACTCCCAGTTCTCGGGCATGGCGTTGTAGAGGAGTTCGGGCTTCGCCCCGAGAGAACTTGAACTGAATTCATTTCAAATGTACGGTCGAAGACATCAAGCGGAACCGACTCGAAGGAGTGAGTGACCATGGCGTCACCGCAGAAGCTGGCCCACGTCGTTCTCTACTCGTCCCAGGTGCCTGCCATGCGCGACTGGTACGTCAAGGTCCTCGACGGGCATGTCGTCTACGAGACCCCGGCGGGAGCCTTCGTCACCTACGACGACGAGCATCACCGCATCGCCATCGCCGAGCCGAACGCCGCCGCGGAACTGACCGATGAGGCTGCGGAACTGGCCGGTGGTGACCCCGAAGGGGGGCGTTCCAAGGCCCTCGGGCACATCGCCTTCACATACGCCACGCTCAAGGAGCTGCTGGAGAACTGGGAGCGGCTGGCCGAGGACTCGGTGCTGCCCTTCCTCGCGGTCAACCACGGTCCCACGACCTCGATGTACTACGCCGACCCCGACGGCAACCACATCGAACTGCAGATCGACAACTTCGCGACGGTGGAGGAAGGCACGGCCTTCATGCAGTCCGACGGCTTCGCCGCGAACCCCTTCGGGGAGACGTTCGATCCGGCGGACAAGCTCGCCGAACTGCGTGCCGGAGCCTCCGCGGAGGAGTTGGTCATACCGACGTGGTGACCTGGGCGGTGTCACGGCACTCGGAGGTTTCCCCGGGTGCGGTGGAAGCGCGCACGGCGCTCCCGGACACGAGGGCACACTCTCCGGCGGATCGACGGAGGGTGTGCCGCCCGGGTGGCGGATCCGTACACCCACGGACCGGAGCATCGTCGGGCGCGGAGCGGAGCCGACCGGTTCCGGGGGCCGTCTAGGATGACGAAATCCCATGGACGTCCCCCGGCCGGCGGCGCGAGTGAGGGACGACGGTGAAGGAGAAGGACACATGACGTCCGGTAAGCGGAAGGCGCCTGCCCGGGGTCAGAGCAGGGGTGCTCTCATCGCGGTGGCCGCCGACCTGTTCGCCCGCAAGCCGTACGACGAGATCTTCATCAGCGACATCGCCAGGGAAGCGGGGGTGGCCAACGGTCTGCTCTCCTATCACTTCAAGGGGAAACGCGGGCTCTACCTCGCTGTACTGGCCGAGGCACTGGAGGAGATCAACGCGCTGCTCCAGCCGCGGGAGGGCGAGACCACCCGGGAGCAGCGCCTGAGAGGGCTGGTGCGGCGGCAGATCGAGTACCGGCGCGATCACACCCACATCATGGCGCTGTTCCGCGGGGGCGGACAGGACCCCGAGGTCGACGAGCTCTTCGAGCACGGCCGCCAGGTCGGCGCCGGCTACTTCTTCGATGTGCTCGGTGTGTGTGTCGAGCCGACTCCCACACTGCGCGTCGCCGTCCGCGGTCTCATGGGGCTGCTGGAAGAAGCCACACTCGACTGGCTCGCCCACGACCGCGACATGGAGATCGGCGATCTGGAGGAGGTCGTCTACAGCGGCGCGGTCGCGGTACTGGCCACCGTCCGCACCGCTCACCCCGAGATCGGGATCGCCGTCGACGAACTCACCGCCACGGCCTGACGCGCATACGTGCCCGGGTGTGCGCGACGCGATGCAGGACCCTTCACTCCGACAGTGCCGGCCCCACCCCGCGGGCGTGCAGGAAGACAGCGGTGGTGGCTGCGGCGACCGCGGTGGCCAGGGCGATCAGCGCGGTGACGGTCGCGGTGTCGGGGTAGGTCAGGGACCGTGCGCTGCGGGCCTGCCAGGTGAGGATGCTGATCAGGCCCAGGACGGCGGCCGCGGCGATCCATACCAGCGTGGTGCGGTGGCGCGGGCCCAGGGCGCGGGGGCCGAGGGTGAGGAGCAGGCCGAGCAGACACAGCGCCTGGAGGGCGTGGACGCCGACGAAGTGGGCGACGCGCAGATCCCCGGCGGCGGTGCTGAAGTTGGTGAGGGGCATGCCCGGTCCGCCGTCGGCCCGGCCGACGGTGTGCGCGCCGATGACCGGCATGCCCCGGCCGAGGTCGGCGGCGGCCTCCTGCGCCGGGGTGGGAGTGATCATCAGGGCCCCGACGGCCATGCCCACGACCGTGAGAGCCAGGCCCAGGCGCAGCGCCCAGGCGAGTGCGGGCGGCTCGACCCGCTGGAACAGCAGCAGGACGATGGTGAGCAGGCTCATCAATCCGACCACGGAGATGACGACCAGCATCGTCACCGTCAGCCTCGTGGCGGCGGAGCTGTCGTGGTTGTAGTGGCTGATCCTTCCGGCCGCGGCCGATCCGGCGACCCAGAGCACTTCGGTGACCACGCCGACGGCGGTGGCCCAGGAGATCAGCCGGACCAGCCGTTCGTGGCCGCGGACGAAGGTCAGCAGCCACATGAGGGTGGCGGCGTAGAGAGCGAAGGAGAAGGCGAACCTGGCGGGTTTCGCCCAGGCCGGCTGCCCGGTGATCTCCCGTGGGTCCACGGCGAGTGCCACCAGGGCGGCCAGGGTGAGCAGCCCCAGGAACACACTGGCTCCGGTCAGCGGCCGGTTGACCGCCCACGCCCGCCGCAGCGGGGCCACCGGCCCGGAAACCTCCACCACAGCCCGCCGTCCCTCGGAACGAGAACACCCTCGCCTCATGATCGCGGCGGAGTCGCTCCACCGGCCGTGCGACAGGCGCGGCGGTCACCCGGCCGGGCCGCGGACCGCCCCCGCCCGGCCCATCGGCCGCCGTCGCCGACAGCGGGCCCACCGGACCCCGGCGCAACCGGGACCCGCTCGGACACCCGCACCCCGTGGGGACCGGCCGATGGCGACCGCCCGGGCCCGCCGCGAGGGCCCGCGTGGGGTCAGACCCGGGGCGGGAGGGGCTGTTCGGTCCAGATGACTTTGCCTGCGGGGGTGTAGCGGGTGCCCCAGCGGTCGGCGAACTGGGCCACCAGGAAGAGCCCGCGTCCGCCCTCGTCCGTGGTCGCCGCCTGGCGCAGGTGCGGGGAGGTGCTGCTGGCGTCGGAGACCTCGCAGATCAGGGAGCGGTCGCGGATCAGCCGTACCCGGATCGGTCCTGAGGCGTAGCGGATCGCGTTGGTGACCAGTTCGCTGAGGATCAGCTCGGTGGTGAACGCCTCGTCCGCGAGACCCCACTCGGTGAGCCTGGCGGTGACGGCGGCGCGTACCTCGCCCACCGCCGAGGGGTCGGCCGGGACGTCCCAGTCGGCCACCTCGGTGGAGCCGAGGCAGCGGGTACGGGCGACCAGGAGGGCGATGTCGTCGCGCGGGCGCTCGGGGAGCAGGGCGCGCAGGACGGCCTCGCAGGTTTCGTCGGGGGTGCGTTCGGGGTGGCCGGCGAGGGTGTCGCGCAGCAGGGCGAGGCCGTCGTCCATGTCGCGCTCGCGGTCCTCGACGAGGCCGTCCGTGTAGAGCACCAGGGTGCTGCCCTCGGGCAGCTCCACCTCCAGGGTCTCGAACGGCAGCCCGCCGAGCCCGAGCGGCGGCCCGCCCGGCACATCCGCGAAGACGGCGGTGCCGTCGGGGCGGAGGATCAGCGGCTGGAGGTGTCCGGCGCGGGCGATCGCGCAGCGGCCGGTCGCCGGGTCGTAGATGGCGTAGAGGCAGGTGGCGCCCGTGACGCCCGCCTCCGCGCCGTTCTCACTGTGGCCCGCCTCGTCCTGGTCGATCCGGGTCACCAGCTCGTCCAGATGCCAGAGCAGTTCGTCGGGCGGCAGATCCAGGGTGGAGAAGTTGTGGACGGCGGTGCGCAGCCGGCCCATGGTGGCAGCGGCGTGCACCCCGTGGCCCACGACATCGCCGACCACCAGCGCCACCCGGGAGCCGGGCAGCGGGATGATGTCGAACCAGTCCCCGCCCACTCCGCCGAGCCCGCCGAGCCCGGCCTGGGCCGGACGGTAGCGGTAGGCGGCGTCGACGGCGCTCTGCTCCGGCAGTCCGCGCGGCAGCAGACTGCGCTGGAGGGTCACCGCCATGGTGTGCTCACGGGAGTAGCGGCGGGCGTTGTCGACGCTCACCGCGGCGCGGGCCACCAGTTCCTCGGCGAGGGAGCTGTCCTCGTCCTCGTAGGCTTCGACGGTGCCCGAGCGCCAGAACATGGCCACGCCCAGGATCGCCCCACGGGCCCGCAGCGGTACCGCGATCATCGAGTGGAAGCCGGACTCGACCAGTCTCACCGCCCGCTCGGGCGACTGCTGCTCCCACCCCGTGTAGGCGCTGAGGTCCGGCTCCAGGATCGCCTCGCCCTTGCCGAGGCGGGTCCCGATCCGGGTGGTGGGCAGAAAGCGGATGGTGGTGCCGAGCGGGAAGTGCGGGGTGTCGTCCGACAGCCCGCCGGAGGCGATACGGACCATGTCGGCGCCCGCGCCCGTCGCCGTCGGCTCCTCGCCGCGCAGCACCGCCTGCACCAAGTCGACGGTCGCGAAGTCGGCGAACCGGCCGACGGCGAACTCGACCAGTTCCTCGCAGGTGCGCAGTACATCGAGCGTGGTGCCGATCTCGGCACCGGCCTCGTACAGCAGTTTGAGCCGCCCCTGGGCGACATCGGCGAGTCCGCTGACCAGCCGCAGCTCGGTGGTGTCCCGAAAGGTCGCCACACTGCCGGGCGGGCCGCCGTACCGGTCGGTCGGGCGCTGGTTGACGGCGAGGTGCCGGTCGCCGACCCGGAGCACCTCGTCGTCGGCGACCCGCCCCGAGGACAGCAGCCGCACGGTCTCCTCGTCGAGACCGATCCCGGCGACCTGACGGCCCTCCACACGGTCCGGCAGATCCAGCAGCCGCCGTGCCTCGTCGTTGGCGAGCAGCAGCCGCCCGTCGCCGCCGACGATGACCACACCCTCCCGTACGGCGTGCAGCACCGCGTCGTGGTGCTCGTACATCTTGGTCATCTCGGCGGGGCCCAGGCCGTGGGTCTGGCGGCGCAGCCGCCGGGTGACCAGGGCGGTGCCGCCCGTGGTGAGCAGCAGCACCCCCGCCGCAGCCCCGAACAGCAGCGGGAACTGGTCCTGGGCCGCTCCGCTGACCTCGGCGAGGGGGAGGCCGGCGGACACGGCACCGATCACGGTGCCGTCGGTGTCCCTGACCGGCACGGTGACCTGCACCAGCCGCCCGACCGCTCCCGTGGTCTCCTCGACGACCACCTCGCCCGCCAGTACGGGCTTCAGCTCGCCGATGAACTGCTTGCCGATCCGGTCGGGCAGCGGGTGCGAGTAGCGGACGCCGTCCCGGTTGACGGCGACGATGAAGCGCACCCCGGCGCGCTTGCGGGTCGCCTCGGCCGCAGGCTGGAGGATCGCGCTCGGGTCGGGGCTCTTGAAGGCAGCCGCCGTACCGGGTGCGCCGGCGAACGCCTCCGCCGCGGCGAGCGACCGGCTGACCGCCTCGCGGTCACTGTTCGTGTGGGACTGGAGGACGAGCGCGACGATCCCGGCCGCGACGAGCAGAAGCACGATCGCCACTTGGAGGAGGAAGACCTGGCCTGCGACGGTCCGCATCCGAAAGACCGAGCGCCGGCGACCGTAACGTTCGGCCATGTCCTCTTTCTACACCTCCCGGAAGCGGCGGGCTCACCGCGACGGTAGAGCGCGGCAGCCACACGCGTGACACGTTTGCGCTCATCGGTCATGCGTGTGACTGCCGGATGTTCCCCGTGCGGGGCCGCTCAACCCCGCTGTGGCTCCCCGGCGGGTAGCTGGGCCTCCAGGTTCAGCACCTCGGTTCCCCGGGACACCCGGGGCTCCCGGCGCAGCACCCGCGGCTCCAGATCCAGTACCCGGCTCTCCCGGGGCGTCCGGCGGGTGTCCAGGCTCAGCACCCGCGCCAGCGCGTCGGCGACGGCCGCCTCCGGTTCGAGTACGCCGCCGGGGGAGCGCCAGGCGACGAAGCCGTCCGGCCGCACCAGCAGCGCGCCCTCAGGGGTCGTACGGTGCGTACCGGCCCAGTCGCCCCCTTCCTCGGGGACCAGATCGGCGAGCGGTCCGTCGCCGATGGCGTAGACGTCCAGCGGTACGGACAGCCGGGCCGCGGCCTTGCGGGCGGCGTCCCGCCAGTCGGAGCCCTCCCCGCAGAGCAGCACGGGCACCCGCTCGTACAGATCCAGGGTCGACAGCCGCTCACCCGCCCTGCGCACCCACAGATGCGGGGCCCGGGTGCCGGGCTCCGCCGACAGTTCCATCCGCTGGGGGACGACCGGACGGGCCGGGTCCGCGCCGACGACCGCGCCCTCGGGATAGCCGTATCCCATGGCCACCGTGAGGATTCCGCCCTTGGGGCCGGCGCCGGGCGTGAGCGGCGGAGCGTAGCCGGGGTGGCTGTGCTCGGCCGAACGGGCGGAGGCGCGCTCGCCGGTCGCCCGCGCCACCGGGAGCCGCTCGGCGCCATAGGTGTCCAGGAGTTCCGGGCCCGCCCAGCCGTTCACCACGGCGGCCAGCTTCCAGGCGAGGTTGTGGGCGTCCTGGATTCCGGTGTTGGAGCCGAAGGCACCGGTGGGGGACATCTCGTGCGCCGCGTCGCCCGCGAGGAGGACCCGTCCGCTGGAGTAGCGCCTGGCCACCCGTTCGGCGGCGTGCCACGGCGCCTTGCCGGTGATCTCGACATCGAGGTCCGGGTCGCCGACCGCCCGGCGGATGTGCTCGGCGCAGCGCTCGTCGGTGAAGTCCTCCAGGGCCTCGCCCGCCTCGGGGTGCCAGGGGGCGTGGAAGACCCAGTGCTCGGCGTTGTCCACCGGCAGCAGGGCACCGTCCGCTCCCGGCTCGGTCAGATAGCAGACGATGAAGCGCCGCTCGCCCACGATGGACGGCAGCTTCCGGGATGTGAACGTGATGCTCACATTGTGGAACAGCTCGCCATGGCCGCTCTGGCCGATGCCGAGCCGTTCCCGGACCGGGCTGCGCGGCCCGTCGGCCGCCACGAGATAGTCCGCGCGGACCGTGCTGTGCTCACCGGACACCCGGTCCTGGACGAGGGCCGTGACCCCCGAGTCGTCCTGGTCGAACGAGAGCAGCTCGGTGGAGAACCGCAGGTCGGCCCCGTACGACCGGGAGCGGGCCGCGAGCACCGGCTCGATGTCGTTCTGGCTGCACAGACACCAGGAGGACGGCCTGATGCGCGCCAGCCCGCCGCCCGGGTCGATCTCCTTGAACAGCCACTCCTGGTCGTCGCCCGTGAGCGAGCGGGCCTGGAGGATGCCGTGGTTGCCGGCCAGGACGGCGGCGGCCTCACGGATCTCCCGCTCCACCCCGGCCGTACGGAACAGTTCCATCGAGCGGACATTGATGCCGCGCCCGCGCGGGTGGGTCGAGGTGCCCGAGTGCTTCTCCACGAGCAGATGCCCGACGCCGTGGCGGCTCAGGAACATCGAGGTCGACAGGCCCACCAGGGACCCGCCGACGATGAGGACCGGTACCTGGCGGGGGGCGTCCGCCGGGTGCCCTGGGTGCTCTGGGTTGTGGGGGTTGTCCGGACTGATGACGGGCGCTGTGCCCGGCGCGCGATGCGCGTTCTCTGGGGTCCCTTGCATGGAATCTGTGTGCCCGTCACAGGAACGGTTCCCCCGCCCATTCACCCGCATGGTGCTCAGCTCTCGCGCGGCACGTGCTGCCGGATCACGATCGGTTCACGGGAGCGCCCCGGGCGATGAGGGGCGAGACGTGCGTATCCGCGGGACGGCTGACCTCGTCCGGGCGGATTCCACCTGATGACTGACGGCGGGCCATGTCTGTGGCGGCGGCGCGGTCACAAAGGAGTGTGAACACGGATGACCACCTTGTCGGAACGGATATCGCAGTCGGCGTTCGACGGCTCCAGGCTCCGGGTCGTACTGCTGCTGGACCTCCACGACGGGGCCCAGAAGCAGTTCCTGGAGGCGTACGAGCACATGCGCAACCATGTCGCCTCGGTACCCGGCCACATCAGTGACCAGCTCTGCCAGTCGATCGAGAACCCCTCGCAGTGGCTCATCACCAGCGAGTGGGAGAGCGCCCCGCCGTTCCTCGCCTGGGTCAACAGCGAGGAGCACGTCGAGACGGTCCAGCCCCTGCACAGCTGTGTCCGGGACACCCGCTCGCTGCGGTTCAGCGTGCTGCGGGAGACCGGGCAGGCGTACATCGCGACACCCGAACAGCTCAAGGGCGGCCTCCAGGCGTCCCCGCGCGTCGGTGACGGAGTCGTACGCCACGCGCTGACCTTCACCGTCCGGCCGGGCAGCGAGAAGGCCGTCGCGAAGATCCTCGCCGGCTACACCTCACCGGCCGCCCGGGTCGACGACCAGACGCGGCTGCGCCGGACCTCGCTCTTCATGCAGGGCAACCGGATCGTCCGGGCGATCGAGGTCCAGGGCGATCTGATGGCCGCCCTGCGCCATGTCGCCCGCCAGCCCGAGGTACGGGCCGTCGAGGAGGCCATCAACCCCTATCTGGAGCAGGACCGGGACCTGGACGACCCCAACTCCGCCCGGCTCTTCTTCACCCGCGCGGCGCTCCCCGCGGTGCACCATGTGTCGGCCGACGGGCCGGGCACCGACGAGGTGAACCGGCACGCGCTGTACTACCGGGCCAAGGACGACTGCGGTCTCGCCGTGGCCCGGCTGCTCGCCCAGCAGGACGAGGCGGCGGCCGAGGACCCGCGCAATCCGATCGTGGGCTCCACGGTCTTCCAGCGCGACGACATCGTTGTCCGGCTCATCGACATGAGCGGCCCGCTCGACGAGCAGCCGGAGCTGGTCCTCGGTGTCCAGGGCGAGCGCAAGGCCGCCACCCTCGCCCGGCTGCTCGTCAACGGTGACGAACTGCCCGCAGACGGCACGGGAGCGCAGATCTCGCGCTTCCTGACCCGCTCCGACATGCAACTGATCACCGACCGGTACGCGGCTCCCGAGTCCTGACTCCCGCCCCGCCCGGCACCGCAAGGCCCAACTGGAGGAACCAGCATGACCACCCACAGCCCACGCATCGTGGACCTCAGCGAGACCAAGCCCAACACCCGGCGCGGCGGCGACATCCGCGCCATGCTCACCCCGACCGCCGTGGGTGCCACCAGTGGCTTCATGGGGCTGGCCATCATCCCGCCCGGCGAGCGCATCGCCGAGCACTACCATCCGTACTCCGAGGAGTTCGTCTATGTGGTCGGCGGGGCCCTGGAGGTGGACCTGGACGATGTGACACTCACGATGCGGCCCGACCAGGGGCTGCTGATCCCGCTGAACGTACGCCACCGGTTCCGCAACGTCGGAGACACGGAGGCCCGTATGGTCTTCCACCTGGGCCCGCTCGCACCCCGCCCCGACCTCGGCCATGTCGACACCGAGGCCACTGAGCCCACGGGGGCCACGGGCGCCACGGGGAGGGCCCGGGCGACCGGCGGACAGAGCAGTCCCCCGGAACGGTCCGGGGCAGTTTCGTGAAGCGGCGGGTGGCGGTCACCGGGGTCGGGGTCGTCGCCCCCGGTGGCGTAGGCGCCCCGGCGTTCTGGGACCTGCTCGAAAACGGCCGTACGGCGACCCGGGGCATCACCCTCTTCAACCCCGAGGGCTTCCGTTCCCGGATCGCCGCCGAGGTCGACTTCGACCCGGCCGCGCACGGACTCGACCCCGACCAGGTGGCGCGCTCGGACCGGTACATCCAGTTCGCGCTGGTGGCCGCCGGGGAAGCGATACGCGACGCGGGGCTCGACCCCGAACGGGAGGACCCCTGGCGCATCGGGGTGTCCCTGGGCACCGCGGTCGGCGGCACCACCCGGCTGGAGCACGACTATGTCGCCGTCTCCTCATCCGGCGCCCGCTGGGACGTGGACGACCGGCCCGCCGGCGAACACCTCCACCGGGCCTTCTCCCCGAGCACCCTCGCCTCCGCGGTCGCCGAGCGGATCGGCGCCCACGGCCCGGTGCAGACCGTCTCCACGGGCTGCACCTCCGGTCTCGACGCGGTCGGCTACGCCTTCCACGCCATAGAGGAGGGCCGCGCCGACATCTGTGTGGCGGGCGCATCCGACTCGCCCATCTCACCCATCACCGTCGCCTGCTTCGACGCCATCAAGGCGACCTCGCCCAACAACGACGACCCCCGGCACGCGTCCCGGCCCTTCGACGCCGGACGTGACGGGTTCGTCATGGGCGAGGGCGGGGCCGTCCTCGTACTCGAAGAACTGGAACACGCCCGCGCCCGCGGTGCGACCGTGCACTGCGAGATCGGCGGCTACGCCACCTTCGGCAACGCGTACCACATGACCGGGCTGACCCCCGAGGGCCTGGAGATGGCCCGCGCCATCGACACCGCCCTCGCCCACGCCCGCCTCGACGCCACCGCGATCGACTACGTCAACGCCCATGGCTCGGGCACCAAGCAGAACGACCGGCACGAGACCGCCGCGGTCAAGCGGTCGCTGGGCGAACACGCCTACCGCACCCCGATGAGTTCCATCAAATCCATGGTGGGCCACTCCCTCGGCGCGATCGGCGCGATCGAACTCGTCGCCTGTGTGCTGGCGATGGACCGTCAGGTGGTGCCGCCGACGGCCAACTACGAGACCCCCGACCCCGAGTGCGACCTCGACTACGTCCCGCGCACCGCCCGGCCCCGGAAGCTGCGCCATGTGCTCTCCGTCGGCAGCGGGTTCGGCGGATTCCAGTCCGCGGTCGTCATGACCCGGCCCAGTGGGAGGACCCGATGAGCAGCTCCGCCCGCAGCTCCCCCCGCAGCTCACCCGGGCATCAGCCGGCCCCCGGCGCCCGGCGCACCTCCGCCGGACACCGGCCCGGCCCCGGCGCCCGGCGCACCGTCATCACCGGCATCGGTGTCATCGCCCCCAACGGCATCGGCGGCGAGGTGTTCTGGAAGTCGACGCAGGAGGGCATCAGCGTCCTGGACCGGATCACCCGGGAGGGCTGCGGGCATCTGCCGCTCCGCGTCGGCGGTGAGGTGCGCGACCTCGACCCCGCCACCATGGTCGAGGAGCGGTTCCTCGTCCAGACCGACCGGTTCACCCACTTCGCCATGGCGGCGGCCGACCTCGCCCTCGACGACGCCCGGCTCGGCCGGGCCGACTACGAGGACTCCCCGTACGACGTCGGCGTGGTGACCGCGGCCGGCTCGGGCGGCGGCGAGTTCGGCCAGCGCGAACTCCAGGCGCTGTGGGGCAAGAGCCCCCGCTTCGTCGGCCCCTACCAGTCCATCGCCTGGTTCTACGCGGCCAGCACCGGACAGATATCGATCCGCGGCGGCTTCAAGGGGCCCTGCGGGGTGGTGTGCAGCGACGAGGCTGGCGGCCTGGACGCCCTCGCGCACGCGGCCGGGGCCATCGGCCGAGGCACCCACGCCGTCGTCGTCGGCTCGGCCGAGGCCCCGCTCGCGCCCTACTCCGTCGTCTGCCAGCTCGGCTACGAGGATCTGAGCACCAGCGACGACCCGGCCCGCGCCTACCGGCCCTTCACCTCGGAGGCATGCGGCTTCGTGCCCGCCGAGGGCGGCGCGATGCTCGTGGTCGAGGAGGAGACGGCGGCACTGCGCCGGGGTGCCCGGCCCAGGGCCCTGTTCGCCGGGCACGCCGCCACGTTCACCGGTCCTTCCCGGTGGCAGGAGTCCCGGGAAGGACTGGCCAGATCGATACGGTGCGCACTCCAGGACGCCGGCTGCGCGCCCGAGGACGTCGACGTGGTCTTCGCCGACGCGCTCGGCGTGCCGGCGGCCGACCGCGCCGAAGCGCTGGCGATCACCGACGCGCTCGGCCCGCACGGCCGGCGGGTGCCGGTGACGGCCCCCAAGACCGGTATCGGCCGGGCGTACTGCGGTGGCCCCGTGCTCGATGTGGCCACCGCCGTCATGGCCATGGAGCACGGACTCGTACCGCCGACGCCGAATGTGTTCGACGTCTGCCACGACATCGACCTCGTCACCGGGCGGGCCCGCCGCGTACCGCTGCGTACGGCGCTGGTCCTCAGCCGGGGGCTCATGGGGTCGAACGCCGCGGTGGTGCTGCGCAGTGCCGCCCCCGACTGAAGCCCCGGCATGCCCGGCCGAACCCGGTCGGGCCCCGGCGGACCCGGCTGAAACCCCGGTGGTGCACCCGGCTCACGTCCCGGCGTACCCGCCATCGAATCACCGCAAGGGAGAACCCATGTCAGAGGTACTGACCCTGGAGCAACTCGCCGTCCTGATGCGGCAGAACGCCGGCCTCACGGTCGACCCCGCCGCCATGGCGGAACGCCCCGCCGTCCGCTTCGAGGAGTGGGGCCTGGACTCGCTGGGCCTGCTCGGCATCGTCGCGTCCCTGGAGAACAAGCACGGCAGCCCGATGCCGCAGGACGCGGAGAAGTGCCAGACCCCACGTGAATTCCTCGACCTCGTCAACAACACACTGACCAAGAGTGGAGCCTGAAGTGCCCGGACACACCGAGAACGAGATCACCGTCGCCGCGCCCCTGGACCTCGTCTGGGACATCACCAACGACCTGGAGAACTGGCCGCAGCTGTTCAGCGAGTACGCCTCCGTCGAGATCCTCTCCCGCGAGGGCGACACCACGACCTTCCGGCTGACCATGCACCCCGACGAGAACGGCAAGGTCTGGAGCTGGGTCTCCGAGCGCACCCCCGACCGCGCCGCCCGTACGGTGAGCGCCCGCCGGGTCGAGACCGGCCCGTTCCAGCACATGAACATCCACTGGGAGTACTCCGAGGTGCCCGGCGGCACCCGGATGCACTGGCGGCAGGACTTCGCCATGAAGCCGGACGCCCCCGTCGACGACGAGTGGATGACCGACAACATCAACCGCAACTCCAAGGTCCAGCTCGCGCTCATCCGGGACAAGATCGAGCAGCGGGACCGTGAGCGCCGTGCCACCGCACCCGCCAACTGACCGCCGGAAAGGGCAACTCCCCATGACCGCAACGCCCGCAAGGCCCACAAACCCCGCAGCCCCCCACCAGGCACTGATCGTCGCCCGGATGGCCCCGGACTCCGCCGATGGCATCGCCGAACTGTTCGCACAGTCCGACACCGGCGAACTGCCGCACCTCGTCGGTGTCCGGCGGCGCAGCCTCTTCCAGTTCGGCGAGGTGTATCTGCATCTGATCGAGTCGGACCGGCCACCCGGACCGGAGATCGCGAAGGTGACGGAGCACCCGGAGTTCCGGGGGCTCAGTGAGCGGCTGACTGCCTTCATCAGCCCCTACGACCCCGAGACCTGGCGGAGTCCGAAGGACGCGATGGCCCGTCAGTTCTACACCTGGGTACGGGACTGAGCCGACCGCCGGGAACGCCCCGGGTCCCTCCGCGCGGAGGGACCCGGGGCGTCGGTATGCCGTGCCGGGGCGG
>NZ_JBSGUP010000140.1:0-15151 GCF_053607985.1 Streptomyces sp. NPDC055078 | reverse complement strand
GTGGCGCCGAAGGCGCACCCCCGGGGCCTGCGACTGGCGGGCCGGACGGGCACTCCGGCCGCATCCCTCAGGGCCGCACAGTCGGCCAGCGCCACGGACCTGGTGACCCTGGGCGAGGGCGACCGGCAGATCACCCTCCAGTGGAAGGGCGGACTCCCCGCGCCGAGGCTGGCGGGGACCCGGGCCGAGTACCCCGACGCGCTGCCGGGCGCGGATGTGGTCGTGGAGGCCACCCGTACCGGGTTCGAGCAGTACGTCGAGATCAACCGGAAGCCGGCCGCCGACTACACCTACACGCTGCCGCTGCGGGCGAAGGGCCTGAAGGTGAAGCAGCGGGCGGACGGCAGTGTGCTGTTCACCGACCGTAAGAACAAGCAATCAGCTGTCATGCCCGCGCCAAAAATGTGGGACGCCACCGTCGACGCCGTCTCGGGTGAGCACACCCGGCAGGCCAGGGTCGCGATGAAGGTCGTCCAGCGCGGCGGGTCGGTCGATCTCGTCGTCACCCCGGACGCGGGATTCCTCGCCGACCCGAAGACCAGGTACCCGGTCACGGTGGACCCCTCCACCTCCGCGCTGGGCAACGTCTTCGACACCTACGTCCAGCACGGCGAAACAGTCGATCTGTCGACCGACACCGAACTCGACCTCGGGAACCCCGGGACCCAGAACCCCGACGGCACCGCCCGTACCGCGCGTTCGTTCATCTCCTGGAACACCACGCCCATCCAGGACGCGCTGGTGACCAGCGCACATCTGTCGCTGTGGAACTTCCACTCCGGCAACACCGACTGCCTTCCGCACCCGTGGGAGGTGTGGTCCACCGGCGCCGCGTCCACCGCGTCGCGCTGGACCGCGCAGCCCGCGTGGACGGCGAAGAAGGCCACCTCCACCCAGACGCGGGGCAACCCCGGCTGTGCGGCGGCCCCCGACGGGTGGATCGACGCGGATGTGCACACCCTGGTGCAGGAGTGGGCCTCCGCGAAGGCCACCCGAGGGCATATGGGCCTGCGCGCCACCAGCGAGACACCGGTCGCCGAGTGGAAGCGGGTCAACTCCGCCAACGCCACTTCGCACCCGCCGAAGCTGACGGTGACGTACAACTACCGGCCGCGGACCGGCACCAAGCAGGAGGCGGGCCCGCCGTACTTCTCCTACGGCGGCGCGTACACCGTGAACACCCTGACCCCCACCCTGCGGGACACCTTCGTCGACCCCAACGGCGACAAGGTCAACGGCACCTTCCAGATCTTCGACTCGGTCACCAACACCCAGGTCGGCAGCGTCATCGTCTCGCCGTACGTGCCCTCAGGGAAGACCGCGGCCGTGACCGTGCCCGCCGGGGTGCTCACCAACGGCAAGACGTACCAGTTCCGTACCTCCCCCTACGACGGCACGCACTACAACCTCGGCTGGTCGGCCTGGAAGACCTTCACCGTCGACACCACCGCCCCCTCCGCACCCACCGGGATCACCTCCACGGACTATCCGGCCGGGCAGTGGGTCAAGGGCGCGGGCCAGCCCGGCGTCTTCACCGTCACCCCGCCCGCCGCCGACCACAACTGGCTCGAATGGTCCCTCGACGGCATCACCTGGACCAAGGTCGCCACCGGAGGCTCCGCTACCGCCAAACCGATCACGGTCACCCCGCCCAAGGACGGCACCCACACCCTCCACGTCCGCTCCGTCGACAAGGCCGACAACAAGTCCGAGCCCCTCGACTACACCTTCCACGCCGGCCCCGGCGGCTTCGTCCAGCCCGCCGAGGGCGAGCGCACCGCCCGCCGACTGGCGCTCGTCGCCGAAGCCGACGCGTCGAAGTACGACGCCGTCACGTTCTCCTGGCGCCGAGCCGAAGCCGACTCCTGGACCCCGATACCTCCCGGTGACGTCACCGCCTCAGGCACCGCACTGACCTCCTGGCCCGTTGCGCTGGCCGCCGGAAAGAACGCCCGCCTGGTGTGGAACGCCACCGACACGGTCACACGGGACGGCACGATTCAGATCAAGGCCGGATTTACCGGACCAGGCAGCGCGACCGGGAACACCGAACCGCACACCGTGGTCGTCGACCGGCATGCTCCCGGCGCTGCGCCCCAGTTGATCGGGCCGGGCTCGGTGAACCTTCTCACCGGCGACTTCACCCTCTCCGAGCCCGAGGCATCGTACTTCGGACTGTCTGTCACACGCTCCTCCTCCTCCCGGGTCCCGTCCTCCGGAGCGCAGGAGGGGCAGGTGGCGATCTTCGGTGACGAGTGGACATCCGGAACCGTCGCCGAGTCCACCGACGGAGACTTCTCCCACATCCGCAAGATCTCCAGCACCGCCGTCGACGTGATCAGCAATCAGGGCGAAGCCATCCACTTCACGGCGAACGCGGGTCAGACTGCCTGGATTCCGGAACCGAGCGCGGGAAAGCTCACCCTGCATGGCACGACAACAGGCTCGTTCACGCTGACCGATACCGAGGGAACGGTCACTGACTTCTCCAAACTCGATGCCGCCGCGACCACCTGGCAGGTCTCTACGACCCGCCTCGACGGCCGCAGCAACTCCACCACCACGGTGGTCTCCGAGACCGTCACGGAGGCCGGCCAGGTCAAGGCACGTCCCAAGAGGATCGTCGCTCCCACCTCGGCAGCTACATCGAGCACCTGCGCGCAGACTCCCGCGACGCAAGGCTGCCGTGTCCTTGAGTTCGTCTATGCCACCTCCACCACGGCCACAACGGTCACCCATGGCGACATCACCGGCCAGGTCCGGGAGATCCTGCTGTGGTCCACTTCCCCCGGAGCGGCAGCAGCTACCGCGACATCCGTCCAGACGTACCAGTACGACACGTCCGGACGGCTGCGGCGCACCTGGAATCCACAGATCGCCCCGCCGCTGGCCACCGAATACGCCTATGACAGCGCGGGACGTGTCACAGAGCTGACCCCGCCCGGCCAGTTGCCCTGGACCTTCGTCTACGGCCAGGCGGGCAACGCCGCCACCGCGGGCCCGGGGATGCTGCTGCGGGTCTCACGTCCCGGCCTCCAACCGGGCACCGCGGCGACCGTGCAAGGCGAGGCGGTCACAAGCCTTGTCTACGACGTACCGCTCACAGGAACCTCCGCTCCCCACGCCATGGGACCGAACGACGTCAAAACCTGGGGCCAGTCGGACGGGCCCACCGACGCGACGGCGATATTCCCCGCCGACTCCGTACCCGCTTCGCACACGGGCAGCAGCCTCAGCGCGGCCGACTACACCCGGGCCACCATTCAGTATCTGGGCGTCTCCGGACACCAGGTCAACACAGCTATGCCCGGCGGCCATGTCTCGGCGGCGGACACCGACCGGTTCGGCAACACCGTCCGGGAGCTCAGTGCAGCCAACCGCGCCCTGGCACTCGGCGCGACCGCCGACGAACGGGCGGTCCTGGCCGATCTGGGCATCGCGGACCTCCCCGGGGCCGAGCGCGCCGACCTGCTGTCCACCCGGTCGCTCTACAACGCCACCGGAACCCGCCACTTGGAGGAACTCGGCCCGCTGGCACGGATCGACCTGACCAGCGATCTCACCTCCGGCGGCACTGCGCTCGTCTCCTCCGGCACATCGGTAGTGGCCCGTTCACGGACCGTGAACACCTATGACACGGGACGCCCGACCAACGGAACGGCCACCGTCAAGGACCAGCTCACCAGCACCATCACCGGGGCCCAGGTCCGCGATCACCCCACCGTCCATGCCGAGACCCGCGAAACGCGGACCGTCTACGACTGGGAACGTGGCCTCCCGACCCAGACTATCCAGGATCCCGACGGCCTCGCCGCCACCACGATCACCGAATATGACGCGCAGGGCCGTGTGACCAAGGACATCCGCCCCGGCGGTACCGCGACGTCGGCCACCACGCGCGTGACCGCCTACTGGTCCGCCACCGGCATGGGCAACTGTTCCGGGCGCCCGGAGTGGGCCGACCTTCCCTGCCAGACGGCACCCGGCGGAGCCATCACCGGCGGCGGCAGCAACCCGTCGGCACTGGCGACCACCACGACCGAGTACAACCGGTGGGGCAACCCTGCCAAGGTCTCGGAATCCGCCGGAGGCGTTACCCGGCACACCAGCACGACCTCCGACGGCGCCGGCCGACCGACCACCGTCGCTATGACCGGAGGCACCGGCCAGGCACTGCCTGAGACCACCACGCACTACGACGCCACCACGGGCGAAGCCACCCAGACCACCTCGACCACGGGTGGCACCCTCGTGAAGGAATTCGACAGGCTCGGCCGTCAGATCTCCTACGCCGACGCCGACGGCGGCACAACCCAGCTCCGCTACGACCTGCTCAACCGGATCACCCAGGCCTCCGACTCCGTCCCCTCGACGGTCACCTACACCTACAACCACACCGTCGAGCCCCGTGGCATGGTCACGAAGCTGACCGACTCCGTCGCCGGTGACTTCGAAACCGTCTACGACGCGGGCGGCACCGTCATCAGCGAGAAGCTGCCCGGGGGCTACACCATGGCCCAGGAGAACGACACCACGGGCTCGCCCCGTGCGCGTACCTACACCCGGACAAGCGATGGAACCGTGGTCCTCACCGACGCCGTCAGCGAATCCGTCCACGGCCAGGTAACATCCCACTCGGGCTGGTCCGACCAGACCTACCGGTACGACGCCTTAGGACGCCTGGCCGCGGTCGACGACACCGCCGATACCATCTGCACGCGCCGTACCTATACCTTCGGGGCCCGCAGCACCCGCACCGCACAGACCACGACCTCCGGCAGCCCCGGCGCGGACTGCCCCAGCACCGCGGGCACCACCACCAACCACAACTACGACAGCGCCGACCGTCTCACCGACACCGGCTACACCTACGACGCGTTCGGCCGTACCACCACCGCTCCGGGTCACGGCACCCTCTCCTACTACGCCAACGACCTCGTGCACCGGCAGACCGTCAACAACGCACGCCAGACCTGGCAGCGCGATGCGGAACTGCGCGTACGGTCCTGGACCGTGGAGACCGGATCCGGAACCACCTGGACCCAAACCGCGTCCAAACACAACCACTACGACAGTGACACCGACACCCCCCGGTGGGTGGTGGAGGACACCATGACCGGCGCGGTGACCCGTAACATCGTTTCCGCCGCCGGAGGTCTCACCGCGACCAGCGCGGCGACAGGGAATGTCGTCCTCCAACTCGCGAACCTTCACGGCGACATCGCGCTCCAGCTCCCCCTGAACCCGGCCACGCCTGCGAGAGCACTCGACTCCGACGAGCACGGAAAACCGCGTACCGGTCAGACACCCACCCGTTACGCCTGGCTCGGTACCAAACAACGCTCCACCGAGACGCTGACCGGGCTCACTCTCATGGGTGTGCGCCTCTACGATTCCGTCCTCGGCCGGTTCCTCCAAAGCGATCCTGTTCCCGGCGGCTCCGCGAACGCCTATGACTACGCGAATGCCGACCCGTGCAACAGCTCCGACACCACCGGCCTCATCGCCAACTGCGGGAAAGTCCATAAGACCAACGGCCACAACCTGCAGATCATCACCAGGCGCAGGGGCGGCGGCCTCACCAAGTCCGGCGGTCATCGCTACATCGGATACTACGTCGAGGTCCACATCAAGGGCTTCGCCAACCGATACCTGTCCAACAATGCCACTTATGGAGAAACCTGGGGAACCAGGCCGGGCAAGAAGAAGATGTCCAAACTCCAGGGCAAGGGCAGCTGGTACACGCCGTGGAAGAAGCAATGGCTGGTCCACTACAACATCCAGGTGAAGCCAGGGACGAGGATCGTAACCCACGGCAATGCCGCAGTCTTCGGATGGAATGGCTTCGTGACGGCCGTCTCCTCCATCTGCCGAGCCAGTACATAGCGCACCGCTACCCGTCCTGATCTCTACGGAGACGCAGCAAAGCCTTCAGGGTGGCCCGCTGAAACGGGCGGGCCACCCCGCACCATAGAACTCCCCGAACACTCACCTCCGCACAAGGATCTGGACGCGTATGAATCTCGCAGGCCACGCCCACGCCGCTCTGACGGCCGGAGCCGCTCCGGACAGGGCTGCCGTCATCACCGTACCCACGCGTCTCGACAGCGCCACCCAGGACATCGTCGCGGACACCTGCGTACGCGACAGCCTCGGTTTCGTCCTGCTTCTGCATCGGCGCAAAGACGGACTCGTCGCCGAGGAAATCTACTTCTCGATCCGGGGGGACGACGGATCATGGTCAGCTGCCGACCACATCAGCGGAGGCCTCCTGGGAATCGAGCCGACCGACCCGCGGGAGGTCGAGGAAGCCCTGCGTGGTCAGCCGCTGGCACTGTTCAGCGAGTCCGAGACAGACGTGTTCACCGGACGCCCCCAGGCCGACGAGGGCTACGAGCTGATGCGCATCCACGAATTCCTGGTGGACCGGCAGCTCGTCGACCACCTCGACATCGAGGACACCACACCGGGAGCGGGCTCTGCCTCCTCCCGGACCCGTAAGACACTCACCTCCCAGGCAGCCGTGATCGCCCTCTTCCCCGGCGAGACCGTCAGCGTCCGCGCCATGACAAAGAGAGCGGACGGGCCTCTGCCCCTGGGCGAACCCCTTGAACTGACCGGCCCTCAGGACGAACCCCGGGCGTCCGTCGTCGAATCCTGGCAGATCGACTCAGACTGACGTCGTGACGAGGGCCGTTCTCGAAGCAGCAAGTGGTTCACCAGTATGAGAAAGGCATATCAGCAGCGCAGAAAGGTTCATGAGCGGTTGCGGCGGCGGGGCTACAGCTGCAAGCTTCGCGGTCCATGCAGCAACGGCGGCCATTCCCACCTGACGTGGCGTAAGAACGGTCGGTACGGCACCATCCACTACCGCTGGCACGGACGTGGTCTCGGACGTCGAGGCCAAGCTGAACAGTACGGTCGATTCCCCTCACAGGGACTGGATGGCGAGGCCCCCTCGCGGCGGCCTCGCCATCCGCATCTGCATGCGCAACTGATGGAGTGAACATGGGTGGCATGAGTGCCAGGGCCCGAGTCGCGGACTACGTGGTGGTATATGCGGTTCTGGCCGACGCGAGCAACGCCTGCGATGCGCTCGACGAAGTAGTGGTGGCGTCAGACGACTGGGCCTCAGCGACAGGGCGTCAACAGTACCCCTCCAGATACAGGAGAGAGTCGCCGTCCCCGGAGACGAACTCGAATGCCTGGTATGTGTCCAGGTCAGGCGAGTCCAGCCGCTTCCTGATCTCCGACCACCGAGTGGTGCGTTCGTCGTCCGGAACGTCGCACAGTTCTTCGCCCGCGCTCTCTCCCACGATCATCCGGTCCGCACTCCGTACGAGCCGTGCCGCCAGTCGGGCATCAAGAGGCCCTCTGACCTTCGTCCACAGAGTGCTGTGCTCGTCGACGAACTCACCCGCCGTCGCCGGCGAGTAGGTGCCGGACTCGTCCCATGCGCCACTCGGTTCCAATGAGGCGAGGACCTGCGCGAAACTGGTGTCACGTGGCTGCTTCTTCGGCATGGCACCAGTCTCGCAGGCCGCCCCCCTCATAGCCCTCCTGCCGGGCGAGCGCTTCACCGGCAGCACGATGACAGCGAACGGAACCGGGTCCCACCGCTCCCTCGGCGCACCCTACGATCTGACAGGACACAACGACATGCCCGGCAGGGAGCCCAGGGATTCCCGGAAGTCCGGGCAGGGCGGCGCGGGAACGTGAGAAGTCATGTCTCACACTGGACCTACGCGGCCCACGGCGAGTGGCACGACTGGCGGCACCGCTAACAGCCGTCGGGCAGCTTCAATGAACGGGTCGGATAGGGAGGTCGGCCACCTCTGCGGTCCACCCGACTTCCGAGGAGCAGCAAATGAGCGTTCCCCCCTGGGACGGCCACGGCCACGATCTGGCGACCGCCGCGGACAGTCTCGTGGCCGGTGTTATCGATCGCCTCGACAATCGCTGGCTCGCCGACCCGCCGCGCCGATCGACCACGGCGGAACTGAACGCGGCGTGGAACCGGGTTCGAACCAGGCCGGGAACGCTGTCGGCCAAGTCCAGCGCCGCATGGGGTCACATCGAGAATTTCACCGAGGGCTGCGGCATCCTCTGGTTCTTGATCAGTACGGCGACAGGAGTGCTCTTCCTCGTACTCCCGGTCGACGGCTGGACGGGGACCGTGGTGCACGGCTTGATCCTGCTCTCGGTATCGCTGACCATGGGGCTCGCCGCGACGAGATTTGCCGTTCACTACACAGTCCGGGCAGCGATCTCGAACGAATACGCGGCCCGTAGCCGTATCCGTACCGTCGCTTTCCTGCTGGGTACCCGGGCGGTGCTGCTCGGTGCCGCGGTCACCGCGTCGGTCCTCTACCCCACCTTCGGGGTACCGCACGACTGAAACAGCGCGCGAACTATCAGGGACATCCGTGACCCGGAGCGCAGGAGATGTGATGAGTGATGAAAGAACGCGTCGAGAAGGTTCTTGAGAACGCACTGCCCGTGGGTTCCTGGTTGGATGCCCGGCCGGAACTCCGGACCAGCGAGGACTACGGTTCACTGGCGATCGAGGTGGCCCAATTGGAAGCCGATCTCACCGGGATCCTCGGCCTGGACGACCGTCGGTTTCCCGGTGGATGCAGAATCGTCGACAGTCAGTTCCGGGAAGTCGAGCGGGCAATCGTCCTGCTCCCCGAGGGGACGGTCGCCGCGGATGTCCGGGCTTATGTCGCGTCATTGGCGGAGGCGTTCTCTGCCTACCGCCGCCGACGGACCGCCTCAGCACCCGTTCAAGTCCCCAGCAGAGAACAAAAAGGGATATCCCTGTGAGCGTCGACCCCACGCTAGAAAATATCATCTCCGCCCTGCGGCACCACGCCCAGGTCATGTCGCTGCCCGAAGTTCCCATCGAAGAAGGGGTGGCGGCGTTCGAGGAAGTACGTGCCGCCGTGCGCGAGTACTCCGACGTGATCTTTGAATTATCCGGATGGGGAAGTCCGTTCCCAAACGACGACCTTGAAGACGAAACGGATGAGCACACCGATACCGGAACCGATCAGATGCCCGGCGAGCTGGAACGCATCAGTGTCACGGGGCGCTGGGACTTCGTCGTGTCCGACCCGGACGTGTGGAACGCCCATGTCCTCCAGCAGTTGGAGGAGATCGGGGCCTCCGACTGTGTCGTCCAACTGAACAGCGGTGCGCAGGCCATGTATACGCTGCTGTCGCACCGTGACCCATTCGATTCCCGCGCCTTCCACGGACTCACCGCCATGAGCCAGGACTGGGGCATCGAAGCGGTCGTCGGAACGCCCCCCGAGACAACCGGGCGCGGGGCGACCGGAGCAGCCTCCCTCGCCACGCGGCATGGAGGATCGGGGCGCTTCGGCATCGAGTACGACCCGGAAGTCGACGCCGCGATGGTCTGCCTGGGGAACGAGATTCTCCCGGGCCAGGCCCGCCGCCAGGTGCAGGTGGCACTGGACCGGGGAGAACTCGTCGTGGATCTCGATGCCGAGGGCGTCATCCTCGGGTTCGAGGTGATCGGAGCCTCCGCCATGCTCCCGCCGGAAGCCCTGCACGGGGCGCAGGCACCTCCGCGGCACTGAGCTGCCCCGCCGACGGCACCGCGCACGGAGGGTGCGGCGGCGAGCGGGCGCGCGGCCGATGGCAGGATGCCAGGTATGCCCCATGCCCGGAAAGTCATCTGCCGCCCGGTGTTCAAGCGCACGCTGTGGTCCTTCGTGTGGCTCGGGGCGGCCGGGGCCGTCGTGGCCGCCGTACGCCTGGTGTACGGGGGCGTGGACTGGTGGCTGGGCGTCTGCGGGCTGCTCGCGGTGGGGGGTGCGGTGGCGCTGCATCGGGTCACCGTACGGGTGAGCGCCGACGCGGACGGGCTGCGGTGCCGGACGCTGCTGCGCCGGTTGGACGTGCCGTGGGACGAGGTCGCCGATCTGCGCGTACGGCTGAAGTACACGAACACGCACCGGGTCCCGGAGACCCGCCGGATCGGGCTGGTGCTGCGTGACGGGCGGAAGCGGCTCCTGCCGCGGCCACGGAGCTGGTCGCCGGACGACCCGGAGTTCGACGCGGCGCTGGACGCGCTCCGGGCGCTGCACCGCGAGTACGGAGCGCCGGAGTCGAGCCATCTGCCGGTGATCTCGTACCGCTCGGCCGGGCGCGGCTGGGCCGGGTCGCTGGCGCTGTGCGTGCTGCTGCTCGGGGGCGCGGGCACGGCGGCGTGGTTCGTGCCGCACACCGCGTCGGACGAGCGGGAGTGGCAGGCGGCCACGCCGTGCACCGCCGCGACGCCCGCCGACGAGCGATGGGAGTGTCTGGCCACCGCGCCGTCCGTGATCGCGCGGACCGAGGCCAACCGGCCCAAGCAGCCGAGTTGGCTGTACTTCGCCGACCGCCGGCCGCTGGAGCGGCTTGAGGTCTCCCGCGAGGCCGCCCAGGGGTTCCGGCCGGGCGACAGCGTCGAACTGACCCTCTGGCGGGGCAAGGTGAGGGAGGTCGCCGGAGAGCGCCATGTGTGGCGCGAGCACCGCCCCGGCGCCGGGGACCTGGCGGTCGTCGCGGCGGCGTTCGCCCTCGCCGGGGCCTATCCCGGCGCCCGAGTCCTGGTGCGCCTGCGCGGGCGCAAGCTGCCCGACGACGAGGTCCTCCCGTCGGCGCTGCCGTTCGCGGGTGCGCTGGCCGCCACCGCGCTGTGGCTGCTGCCGCTCTGCTATCTGCACCCGACGGCGCCGTTCGCCACCGCCGGGACGGTCACCTGGGCGGTCGTGGGCTCGCTGGCCACGCTGGTGCTCCTCGCCTGGGCCTGGCGTGCCACCCGCGTCCGTACTCCCCGCCTGCCCGGCGCCCCGGCGGCGGCCGATGGAGCCGGCGGGGAGGAGCGGGATGTGTTCCTGCCCGCCCGTTTCCTGGAGCACACCGATTACAACCCGTACGGCTTCGGCACCCACATCGTCCTCGGGGGCGGCCCGCCCGCGGTGACGGCCCACCCCGGCCCCGGCCGGTTCGCGGCGAAGCCGCTGCCGGTGGGACGGCTCACCGTCACGGGTGTGCGACGCGTCCGGGGCGGCGACAACGACAGCGTCCCCGGCGGCTGGCACATCGCCGACATCGACGACGCGGGCACACCGGTCCGCCTCGCCGCCGCCCCGGACGACTTGACGCGTATCCTCCGCGAGCTGGGCCGAGCGCCATCCCCCGCGGCGACCTCTGCGGAACCCGTTACGGCGCCCCCGGCGGAATCCGCGCATCCCGAGCCGTGACCCGGCTCCGCCTGGAACACTGTCCCCCGCACGGTCGAGCACCAGGACCGGTCCGATGCCCAAGGGACGATCCGACGCGATGAGGACCGGCGCCACGCCATGAGCTGCCCGAGAGGACCGTTCCGTATGAGTGCCGTCACCCCGTTCCTGGTCGTCCCCGCAGCGCTGTGGACCCTGATCGCCGGTGCGGCCGTCGTCGTCTCCAGCTGGCTCTCGGTCCGGGCGCGGCGGAGCGGTGCGGAACGCGCTCTCTGGCATCCGTTCGCGGCACCGTTTCCGGCGGCCCTGCTCGCGGCTGCCCTGGGCTATGTCGCCGCCGCGTCAACCGTCGGCGGGCTCTCCCTGAGGGCGGCGCTGTTCTGCTCACTCTGGCCGGCGATGGCGGCGACCGCTCTCCTCTACACCGCCGCCGCGTACTCTCCCCGATGGCCGAACGTGACCGGCGGTGCGTGGGCGGCCCTCGGCGGCGCGCTCTACGGGGCGCTGCCCGGCTGACGACGCGCCAAGGCCCGAGCCGAGGGGTCCCGCCGGGGCGCCTGCCGGGCCCGGGGCACGCCAGAAGTCGTCGGCGAGCGCGCCTCAGTCGTTGGACACGACCGGGTAGCGCGGAGTCCCCTCCGCCATCTGCCGCAGCGCGTCCTTGCGGTCGCGCTTGGAGAGGCGGTCGATGTACAGATACCCGTACAGATGGTCCGTCTCGTGCTGGAGGCAGCGGGCGAAGTAGCCGCTGCCGCGGACCTTGACGGGGTTGCCGTGGCGGTCCTGGCCGCGCACCACCGCGTAGTCGGGGCGGGCGAGGGAGACATAGGCGGTGGGGACCGAGAGGCAGCCCTCGTTGGAGTCGTCGAGGTGGCGGTCCTCGGGGGGCAGCTCGTCCAGGACGGGGTTGCAGACGTAGCCCACATGGCGTACGCCGTCGTCGTCCGGGCAGTCGTAGACGAAGACCTTGAGGTCGACCCCGATCTGGTTGGCGGCCAGGCCCACGCCCTCCGCCGTCTTCTGGCTGGCGAACATGTCGTCGATCAGCGTCGCGAGGGTGTCGTCGAACTCGGTGACGTCCCGGCACTCCTTGTGGAGCGCCGGGTGGCCGACGACCGTGATCGGGTGCGAGGTGCCACGCTCGCGGTGGGCGAGTTCACGTGCCTCGGGGTCCTCGGTGTCCACGACGAACCCTTCGTCGTCCACGACGAAACCCTCGTCGACCTGCTGTTCCGTCTCCTGCTGCGACGCCATGTCTGCCGTACGCCTTCCTCGGTACCCCGGATGAGTGCCCGGTGGGGGTCACTCTGTGTCCGTACAGCCTACGGGCAGGAATCAGCAGACTTCTTCGAGATCCCGCCACTCACGGGTGTCCGGGCTGTCCGCGACCCAGCCGTCCAGCAGTCCCCGCACCAGACCGGCGGGGGCGGCGATTCCGCACTCGCGCTCGGGGGACCACAGATCCCCGGCGGTGCGGTGGCCGAGGGGGCCCGGGTGGCCCGGCTCGCTGTGGTCGTGCGGGTCGAGGTGCTCGCCCTCGCCCTCGGCGCTGGGCATCCGGCTCTCGGAGCAGGACCGGCACAGCAGCCGCACGGAGGACGACCAGTCCTCGGCGGCGAAGCCCGCGTCCGATGCGAGCTTCTCCAGGGCGTCCCGGTCGGATTCGGTGGCGGCCTCCAGCAGCACCACCCACGTCGGCACGGGCGAGGGCGCCCACAGCTCGATCTCGTCGAAGACGGGGTAGGAGGGTCCGGCCGATGTGGTGCGCTCGCCGTTCGGCACACCGTCGTGGAGGACGACCTCGCCCCAGCGGCGGCCGGACGACGGCAGCGGGATCGACAGGACCTCTATCCGCGCCGGGTCCAGTCTGCGCCCCCACACCACCTCGGCCTCGCCCTCGGGCGACAGCCGTACGGCGGCGCTGCCGAGGTCCATCCCGACCGGCTCACCGCCCGGTCCCGCGCCGGCCGACAGACGCGTCGGGACGCCGGGCACCCGCAGTCCGTACGCCTGCCAGGCGCGGCGGGCCAGCGGCCAGTCCTGGAGCGCGGTCGCCGCGATCCCGACATTCCACCAGTCGGGGGCACCGGTCTCCCGGTCCAGCAGGGCCACGGCCCGCAGCCCGGCGGCCCGCGCCTGCTCCCAGTCGTGCCGGAACTTGTGCAGCAGCGCCAGATTGAACCAGGACTCCGAGAGCCAGGGCTCCAGGTCCGCCGCACGAGTCAGCAGCGCGCCCGCGTCCTCGTACCGGCCGTCACCGATCAGCGTGAACGCGCGGTCGGTGGCCTGCCGCCACGAGGCGGAGGGCCGATGCCGTACCTTCCCGAAGATCCTCACGATTCCCGCCTGCCGGTTGCTCGGGCACTTCCCCCGGACGCTGTCTCTGTGTCCGCACGACACCAGTCTCGACACCTGTCTGGCACCTGTCTCGACACCTGTTCTGTGTCCTCTTTCGCATCCAACCATGCCGGGTGAATGGCTGGCTCATTACCCATGGGTTACCCAGGTGGGAGCAGGACGAGACCCCCATGATTCAACCCGCGGAGGCAGGCGTGGGACCGCCCGGACCGCCTGCCGGGGCCCTTCCGCTCCGCGCCAGCACCCTGGCGAGGGACTCCACCACCTCCGGCTGATGGTCACGCCCGGTCGCGCGCCTCAGCCGCTCAAGTGCCGCGAGCGCCCCTCCCATGCTTCCTCCGTCTTCTCGGTTTCCCCCGGTCAGATCGTCGTATGCGTTGACGGTACGCACAATCCGGGCAGGCAGCGGCTGGTCGGGGTACGGATCGGCCTGGCGCTCCACGACGACCGCGACCTCGGTGGGCACCCCGCTCTGGCGGACGACGGCCGCGCCGAGCAGGGCGATACGGCGCTGTTCGGCGGCCGGGAGCCAACTGGTGGCCCCCTCGGGCACCGGGTCGACCAGGGAGAGCTGGCCGATGTCGTGCATCAGCGCCGCGTACTCCAGAATCACCAGGTCGCCCCCGGTCAGCCCCAGTTCCCGGCCCACCGCGCAGCTCAGGTCCGCGACCCTGCGGGCATGGCCGGGGGAGGTGTATCCGGCGATCTCGGTGGCCCGGGCGAGGGAGGCGATCGTCTGGCGGTAGGTGGTGCGGACGGCCTCGTACCGGCGCAGGGAGAGCTGGGTGAGCAGCAGCGGCACACAGAAGACGGGCAGCGCCCACAGGCCCGCCACCGCGACGGCGAGCGCCATCACCGCTCCGGTGGCGCAGACGGCCGAGCCGATACCGAGCAGGGCGCGCAGTTCCTCCCGCAGCAGCGGTGCGAGGGGGAAGCCGGTGCGGGCGCGCAGGATCACCGCGGCGAGGACTGCGTCGCACAGGGCGGTGAGCACGAGCAGCAGCAGAATGAAGAGGGCGTACGGGGCTCCCTTGCCCAGTCCGCCGGCGTTGTAGAGCGGCTGGAAACAGACGGCGGCGAAGCCGACGGTCAGCACCCGCCGTACGACCTGGTCCGGCGCCGGTGGCCGCCCGCGCGCCACATGGGGTACGGCCCCGGCGAGCACACCCGCGACGACGACCGCCACGACCTGGAGGACGCCGTGTGTGGTGAGCTCGCCGCCGCACTCTCCGAGCAGGGCGTACGCGAGTGCTCCCGCCGCTCCGAGCGGCGCGGGCTCCCGTGAGCCGCGCACGGCACCCCAGCGGGCGATCTCACCGATCGCTATGAGCGCTCCGAAGGCGATGGCGTTGCCGGGCTCCCGCAGGCCGGACCAGAGGGTGTGGGCGAGCCCGCTCACGGCGAGGACGGCCGCGGCGGCGTAGACGAGCGCGAGGGCGGGGGCGCCGGGGATGCGGGCGGCGGGGATGCGCGCGGCGGGGTGAGAGCGCGTCGCGGGCGTCGCGGGCGTCGCGCGCGCGGGCGCGACGGACTTCTCG
>NZ_JBSGUP010000139.1:0-15163 GCF_053607985.1 Streptomyces sp. NPDC055078 | reverse complement strand
GTCACGGGCGACGTCGCGACGGCGCGCAGCGGCGGGACGCCGGCGAGGTCCCTCTCCGCCATCTCTCGGCCCGTGCCGCTGTGCGAACCCCGCGGCTCGGGCGATGGGCCGCAGCCGAGCCGCCCTCGCGGGTGGTGCCGGCCGAACGGATCGGCACGATTTCTGCGGAAGGCCAAGGGAGATCGCCGGGGGCCATGCCGGTGTGCCGGACCGGGCGGTGCTCGGCGCGCGACTCCGCCGGATCCGGCATGCCGGACTGTTCGGCGGGGGCGCCTACGACTCTGCCGTCACCCCAGCACCGCCGTGCACTCGATCTCCACCATCAGCTCCGGCAGCGCCGCGGTGTGTCTGGAGTTGCACCTTCCGCAGCGGTATGTGGTCCGGTGGACCCACGTTCCGTCCCATTGAGGAAGGCCCTGCTCATGTACTCGTCCTTCATTCCGCCGCGCCAGGTCAGGATCGGTGACGCGGCGGCCTTCGTCGGCACCACACCGCGGGCGATCCGTCACTACCACGACATCGGTCTGCTCCCCGAGCCCGAGCGGGGCGGCGACGACCGCCGCCGCTACAGCTACGAAGACATGATCCGGCTGCTGTGGATCCGCAAGATGGCCGACGCCGGGATCGCCCTGGACGACATCCGTGACGCCTTCACCGATACGGCTTCTGCCGGTGCCGACAGCGACGACGGCATCGCGAGCATCCTGGAACGGCTGGAGGAAACCCTCGTCGTCCAGGAAGCAGAACTGCGGCGGCAGCGAACTGCCGTGCAGCGCATGCGCACCGAAGGCAGCAGGATGGGCCTGCTCTCCGACTTCGTCACCAGCCGCCTCAAGAGCCTGCCCGAGGGCTCCCTTCGCCAGGCGGACCTGGACAGCCTGCTGGTCACCGAGCGGATCTTCGGCCCGCTCGGTGCGGCCGTCCAGGCCACCCGTTTTATTGCCCTGGCCACCCACGCGGATCTGCGGGAGGAATCCGACTGTGTTGATGCCGCCGAGGAGGCACTCGATGACACGATCGCTGTCGATGACCCCCGCGTGGCCCGGGTGGCTGCCGAACGACACGCCTTCGAAAAGGCGCTGCAAGCCGTCATCGAGGATTCGGACCTGGCGCAGAGCGACGATGCGCTCTTCGACTCCTGGGACGCTTTGCACCCTGCTACCGCTGATGAGGGCAGGGACGAGGACGGCCGAGATTCTGGTAGTGGCAGGCAAGACTCCATGAGCGCATTCGAAGCCACCGGCAAAATGCCCTACGACTTCTCCCCGGCCCGCCTGCGCTGCGTGGAATTGGCCGAAGAACTCGCCGCCCACGAGTCACCCGCTTCCTAGAACACGGCCTAGATGTACTGACCTGCAAGGTCCGCCGCCCCGGGCCGCATGAGCTCGGCGGTACGTTCGGCGGTGAGCGGCCCGGCGGCCGGGGAGCAACAGCCCCCGGTCTCCTCGGCGGCGCGGCGGATCAGCGCATGCGGAGCATCGAGGCAGGCTTCGGCGACATCACCACGGATTGAGGCTTCCTGATTCCCCTGCCTGGGGTCGCCGTGCGGAATTCAGAACGGTCTCGGCGAGGGCTTGCAGACGCACCGCCACCGAGACGCGGAAGAAGGGCTCCGGCTCGCGCCAGGCGCTGCCGAGCAGCTGGGTGATCCTGTCCATCCGCTGCAGCACGGTGTTGTTGTGCACGCCCATCAGCCGCGCTGTGCGGGCAGGGCTCGCGTTGCACTCGACGAACCGGTGGAGCGTGGCGAGCAGGTCGGTCCCCCGCTCGGCGTCCCAGCGCTGGACGGGACCAATGGTGTGGTCGATGAACTGCCGCACACTGGAGGGGTCGCTGGCGAACAGGGTGGTGTACGGCAGGTAGGCGTCGGCCGCGACCGCGCCCGCGTCGACGCCGAGGGCGGTCAGCACCCGGCCGCAGTCCCGAGCCGCGGAGAAACGGGCGCTCAGTTCGTCAAGAGTCTCCGTGGGGGCCCCGGCGACGGTCAGCACCTCGCCGAAACCCGTCTGAGCACACACGCGGTCGCGGACGGCGGTCGCGGCGCGTTGCGGGTCGCCTTCCGGTACGACGAGCGCGATGATCCCGTCCACTTCGCCCGCCAGGCCGGACGGCGCGGCAGCCGTCTGCGCGGCCCGCAGCGCCGCACGGCGCTGCTCGGGCGCCACGACCATGATGACGACGGTGCGCAGGTCGTCCGGGCGCAGTCTGCGGGCGCGCAGCCGGGCGGGCAGGCTGGAGTGACGCCGGATGTCAGGACTGACCAGGTCGCCGAGAAGTTCGCCGCGCACACGGTCTTCGGCGTGGAGGGCCGCGTCCTGTTTGAGCGTGAGGAGCGCGGTGATCTGTGCGGCGCGCTCGATGGTGTGCTGCTCCACCGAGCCGAGTTCGACCGCGCCGTCACCGATGAGCAGACTGCCGAGCATCATCTCTCCGGCGAGCACGGCGACCGCGGCGTGGAAGTCGCCTGCCGGCGGCTTCAGCGGAACACAGCGTCCGGAGCGCAGGCTGTCCGTGACCGCCGACCGGACGGCGGGCGGGTCGATCACCGAGGCGGTGCTCCGGTCGTCGGACGAGGCGAGCGCGGCGTAGGTTTCGTCCAGGATGACCACAGGTCTGTGCAGCGCCGCTCCCAGAGTCCGCGCGACATCGGCGGCTCCGCCTCCGCGCAGAACCACGGCGGTCAGCTCCTCGTGCACCCTGCTGGCGCGTTCCATCGCCTCGACGTGCTCGGCGAGCGCGTCGTACGCGTGCTGTGTCTCGGCGGCGGCGGCCCGGGTCCGGGTGAGCAGACGGGCCGATTGCAGCACGACGGCGACGTTGTCGGCGAAGGCCGACAACAGCAGTACCTCTTCCGGGGAGAACGCGTGCTCGTTGCGGTTGGCCGCGAACAGCACCCCCAGGATCTGATCACCGGCGGTCAGCGGGACGCCCAGGATGGAGACGAGGCCCTCGGCGCGGACGGCGTTGTCGATGCCGCTGTCATGCGTCACGTCGTGCAGCTGCTCGTAGCGCGGGGTCCACTGCGGAGCGCGGGACTCGACGATCTTGCCGGCCAGGCCGATGTGGGGCGGCACCCTCAGTTTCTGGAAGGACGGGGTGACTGCCCCGGCGGTGGACCGAACCCTCAGCTCGCGGGTGGTCTCGTCGAACTCGGACAGGTAGGTGACGTCGGTTCCGGCCAGGTCGTGGGCGCGCCGCACCAGCCGAGTGATCAGCAGATCCACGTCGTGCAGTTCGGCGAGTTCCCGCGCGCTGGAGAACAGCGCGGCCAGTTCCTGGCCGCGCCGGTGCAGCCGGGCCATCGCGCCCTGGAGTTCCTGAACCCGCCGGCCCACCTGTGTGGCCGTGGCGGTGTCGAGCCGCTCGGTGAGCAGCAGGTCCGTCACCGCGTCCGGTTCGTCCGGCCGGCCTTTCGCGGCGAGGTCGAGCAGGGCCAGGACCGCGGGCACCGAGATGCCGACCGGCGGCGCCTGTTCGGCATCTCCGGGCGCTCCCACATCTACCACCCTGTGTGAATCATCCACCAAGAACTCCGCAATGTGTATCAACTATACATGGCAGCCGTCACACCCAGTCCCTAGAGTCTGGAATGTGACAGCGGGGCCATCCAGCCGACATCCGCCGGTCACGACGCAACAGCCGATCAGATCTCGGCCCTCTGTCGCCAGACACGCCGACCGTCCCCACGAGCTCCTCACCGCAGGACATGATCATGTTTGTTGAACAGTCACCCCTCTCCGCTTTGCTCCACCGGCACGGCGGGACCACGCTCCGGCAGCGCTCCGCAGTGTGCGCCATGGCCGTGGAAACCCCGGCCGTCCCAGCTCTGCGGGCCTTCACACGCGACATGGCGGCACAATGGGGGGCACACGCGGAGACCGTCGACGCTCTGTGCCTGATCACAACGGAACTGGTAACCAATACCGTGCTGCACAGCGGAAGCTCCGACGTGAGTCTGCTGCTGACGGTCGGCGATTCGACGGCCGCCGTCGAGGTCAAGGACGCCGGCAGGTGGCAGGAACGGCACCGTGCCGTCGGGACGCCCGAGCAGAGGGAGCACGGGCGGGGGCTGCGCCTGGTCCACGCCTACTCCACGACCTGCCGGGTGGAGCGGACCTCGTACGGCACGGCTGTGTGCGCCGAGTTGCGGATCCCGCCTCCCACCACCAAGGCCGCTTCCGCGACCTGCCCCGTCGGCGGCCGACGACGGGGCACGGAAGCGGCCTGACCGGATCCCATCCCCACGGGCGCCCCCGATGTGCCTGGTGCCGGCGCCGTGGCGATGTGACACCCGCAGGAAGGAGGCACTCACGATGCCCGGTCCCGAACACCACCGCCCTGCGCGGCACCCGGACCCGTCGAGACCGTGCAGGTGCCCGTGAGCGTCCGTGCACCACTGATTTCCGTATGGACCGCTCGTCCGCCTCCCCCGAGGCTCGTCGTTGGAAGCAGGAGGACCCATGGCAGTCAACAGCCGGCTTTCCGGTATGAAGGACCTGTCGGTCGGTGAGCGCCGCGCCCGCATCGCGCAGAGCGCCTCGGTCGGACCGGAGAGTCTGGAGGCGCTCGATCCCGGGCACGGCCTCACCCTGGAGCAGGCCGACCACATGGTCGAGAACGTAATCGGTGTCCTCGGCGTCCCGCTGGGCGTGGCCACGAATTTCACCATCAATGGCCGCGACTACCTGATCCCCATGGCCACCGAGGAGCCATCGGTGATCGCCGCGGCCAGCAACGCCGCCCGTATCGCCCGTATCGCCGGGGGATTCGCCACCTCGACCACGGAGCAGCTCATGCGGGCCCAGCTCCAGCTCCTCGATGTCGCCGATCCGCACACCGCCCGGCTACGGCTGCTCGAAGCACGTGAGGAACTCATCGCGCTGGCTGACGCGCAGGACCCCCAGCTCGTGCGCTTCGGCGGCGGCGTCCGGGATGTGGACGTACATCTGGTCCACGCTCCCGCCGGCACGTATGTGGTGCTGCACCTGATCGTGGACGTGCGCGACGCGATGGGTGCCAACGCCGTCAACACCATGGCGGAAGCGATCGCCGGGCGGGTCGGCGAGATCGCCCGGGGCCGCACGCTGCTGCGGATCCTCAGCAACAAGGCCGATCTGCGCCTGTGCCGGGCGCGTGCCGTGTTCGACGCCGACGCGCTCGGCGGGCCCGAGGTGGTCGACGACATCGTGCACGCCGCCGCCCTGGCCGAGGCGGACCCGTACCGGGCCGCCACCCACAACAAGGGAATCATGAACGGCACCATCGCCGTGGTCCTGGCCACCGGCAACGACACCCGCGCCGTCGAGGCCGGTGCCCACTCCCACGCCGTCGGCGGACACGGCAGGTACACCTCCCTGTCGCACTTCGAGAAGGACTCCGACGGCAATCTGGCCGGTGCGCTGGAGCTGCCGATGGCGGTCGGCCTGGTCGGCGGGGCCACCAAGGTGCACCCGGTCGCGCGGTGCGCCGTGGCCCTGCTCGGCGTCACCACGGCCCGTGAGCTGGGCGAGGTCATCACCGCCGTCGGCCTGGCCCAGAACCTCGCAGCGGTCCGGGCCCTGGCGGCCGAGGGCATCCAGCGCGGCCATATGTCGCTGCACGCCCGCAACGTCGCCGTCGCCGCCGGCGCCACCCCGGAGGAACTGCCGCTCGTGGTCGCCCGGCTGATCACGGACGGGGCCGTGCGCGGCGACCACGCCGGAGAGGTCATCGCCGAGCTGCGCGACAACGCCTGAGGTCCGCGCCTCACCGCCCGCACGTTCAAGAGCCAAGGGAGACACTGAGACATGGCACTACACGTTGGTATCGACGTCGGTGGGACGTTCACCGACGCGGTCGCGGTCCTCGACGGCCGTACGTTCCGCGGCAAGGCGTTCTCGACGAAGGACGTCACCACCGGCATCCTGGGTGCGCTGGCCGTGCTGCGAGAGCGCGCGGACCTGTCCGAGGAGGACTTCTACCCGGCAGTCGACCGGTTCGTGCTCGGGAACACGATCGTCACCAATGCGGTCGACGAGCAGAAGTACGCCACGGTGGCCCTCCTCACCACACAGGGGTTCCGCGACACGATGCGGATCGCCCGGTCGGCGCGGACCGACGAGCGCGACCCGCACAAGATGCTGTCGCCGCCCGACATCGTCGAGCGCGGCCGCACGATCGAGGTCGCCGAACGCGTCGATGCGCACGGTGATGTCATCGTGCCGCTGCGGGATGAGGTCATCGCCACAGCGGTGGACGCCGCGCTCGCCACGGGTGCCGAGGCCGTCGCCGTCTGTCTGCTGTGGTCGTTCCGCAACCCCGCCCATGAGCAGGCCATCGGCCGCTACCTGCTGGAGAACCATCCCGGCGTACCGTTCACCCTCTCCAGCAGCCTGACCCCGGTCTACCGTGAGTACGAGCGCATGGTCACCACAGCCCTCGACGCCGCGGTCAAACCGCTCGTCGCCTCGCACTTCGACCACCTGGCCGAGGAGCTGCGCGCCCGCGGCCTGCGCGCCCGTGTGCAGATCATGCAGGTCCACGGCGGGTTCCTGTCGGTCGAGGAGACGAGCAAGGCACCGATCTCCATGTTCAACTCCGGGCCCGTCGGCGGTGTCACCGGCGCCCGGCTGCTCGGACAACAGCTGGGCAGGCGCCGGGTGCTGACCGCCGACATGGGCGGCACCAGCCTGGACGCCGCCGCGATCATGGACGACGAGTTCCGGCTGCTCTCCCGGGCCGAGATCGGCGGTCTGCCGACGAGTCTGACCGTCGTCGACATCGAGACGATCGGCGCCGGCGGCGGCAGTGCCGCCTGGGTGGACGGCCGCGGTCTGCTCCGGGTCGGACCACACAGTACGGGCTCCACTCCCGGACCCGCCTGCTACGGCAACGGCGGCACCCGCCCGGCGGTCACCGACGCCGCGCTCGTGCTCGGCCTCATCAACCCCGGCTACTACCTCGGCGGGACCGTCGACCTGTACGAGGACCTGGCCCGCGAGGCACTGCGCGAGCACGTCGCGCAGCCGCTCGGGCTGACCGAGGACGCCGCTGCCGAGGGCGTGTACCGCCTCGCCACCTCGCAGATGGCCAACGCGCTGCGCAAGATCACCGTCAACCGCGGCCACGACCCCCGCGAGTTCACCCTCGTCGGCTTCGGCGGCGCCTGCGGCCTGTTCGCCACGAGCATCGCCGCCGAGATCGGCGTGACCGAGATCGTCATCCCCGGCAACGCCGCGGTGTTCTCGGCCTACGGACTCATGCACGCCGATTCCGTCTTCTCCGCCGTGCGGACCAGCCCTTGGACGATGCGGCAGCCGGCCGCCGACCTGGACCGCGAGTTCCAGGCCCTGGAGCGGCGCGCGCAGGCGTGGTTCGACACCGAGGGCATCCCCGAGGACCGGCGTGAGCTGCACCGCGAGGCCGACATGAAGTTCGTCGGCCAGATCTTCGAGGTCACCACACAGCTCGAAGCCGGGGCCTTCACCGAGGCCGGCAAGGACGAACTGCGCGCGCGGTTCATCGCCGACTACGAGAGCGAGTTCGGAGCCGGGACCGCGTGGACCGAGACCGACATCCTGCTGGTCAACTCCCGGGTGCGCGCGGTCGGCCGCAGTGATGTCCAGCAGGTCCGACAGCAGGTGGACGCCGACGCGGAGAGGCACGTACTGCTGCGCCGCAGCATCCTCGAACCGGCGACCGGGGCACGGACCGATGTGGACGTGCACCGCGGCTTCGCCGCGCTGGGCCGGGCGAAGGGACCGTGCCTGCTGGAGGAGCCCGACACCACCGTCTACGTGCCCGCCGGCGCCACGGTGGAGCTGACCGATGCCGGCCACTTCCTCATCCTGCTCGACCCGACCCGCTGAACCGCACGGCTGCTTCCAGGAGGCCCTCATGACCGTATCCGCCGCCAGCCGGCTCCCCGCCGGGTTCGACCCCGTCACGCTGGAAGTCATCCGCATGCGCCTGGACTCCATCGTCGAGGAGATGGGCATCGCGATGGTCCGCTCGTCCGGCTCTCCGGTGATCACCGAGGCCGGCGACTTCAACACCGCGCTCTTCGACCCGACCGGCCGCATCTACGCCTACTCCGACTACGTCCAGTTCCATATCGGCTCCGGCAGTGTCGCCGTCCAGAATCTGGTCAGGGAGATCGCGGGCGAGCCGCTCCAGCCCGGCGACGCCTTCATCAGCAACGACCCGCACACCGCTGGCGCGAGCCACCCGCCGGACACGAACGTGATCTCGCCGATCTTCCACGGTGACGAGCTCATCGGATGGGCGCAGTCCCAGGCCCACCTCGTCGACGTCGGCGGGATGACACCGGGCGGCTTCGCCCCCGACGCCTACGACTGCTACAGCGAGGCGCTCCGCCTGCCGCCGGGCGTGAAGATCTTCGAGAAGGGCGAGCCCGTCGCATGGGTACGGCGCATCCTGCTCAACAACGTACGGGTGCCCGCGCTGTTCTGGAACGATGTGCGCAGCCTGGTGGCCAGCAACAACACCGGGATCCAGCGGCTGCTCGCCACGATCGGGGAATTCGGGCTCGATGAGTTCCGCGAGTACACCCGGCTCAGCTTCGAACTGGCGGAGCAGGTGGTCCGTGACCGCGTCGCGAAGATCCCCGACGGAACGTACGCGGCGGAGGAGTGGACCGAGCACAACGGCCACGTCGACGAGCTGTACCGCGTCGCCTGCACCATGACCAAGCGGGGCGAGCAGATCACCTTCGACTTCACCGGGTCCAGTGAGCAGACCGACGGCTTCGTCAACTGCAGCTACGGAGCGCTCGTCGGGAGCATCGCCACGGCGATCGTGCCCATCCTCGCCTGGGACGTACCGTTCAACGAGGGCGTCATGACCGCCTTCGAGGTCATCGCCGGACGGGGCTCCATCGTCAACCCCACACCGCCGGCTCCGATCAGCAACGGGCACCTCACGACCGGCGCCCGCGTCAGCCGGCTGGTCACCAAGCTGATGAACGACGCCTGCCGGGGCAGCGCCGACGAAACCGTCCGCGACCGCACCCAGGGTGTGTGGGCCGACTCGTGGACCGGCGGCATCTCGGCCGGCACCTCGGACGACGGCGAGTACTTCGTGCTGTTCAACATGGACGGCGGAGGCATGGGGGCGGGAGCCCAGCCGAACACCGACGGTCTGGACTGCGCCGGGATGATGACACAGGTCAACAACATGCTCCCGGACGTCGAGATGAACGAGATGCTCTATCCCCTCCTCTATCTGTGGAAGCGGCTCAACATCGCCAGCGCCGGGCACGGGGCACACCGCGGCGGCCTGGGACTGGAGTTCGCCTGGACCCTGCACGGGGCGCCCTCCGTCACCCAGACCGTGTTCGCCCCCAGCGCCCAGGTGGTCGCCGACGGATACGGCGGCGGGCTTCCCGGCGGCGGCAGCGGGCACCAGATCCTGCGCCGGACCGACATCGCCGATCTGCTCGCCGCGGGCTCGGTGCCCACCGACGACAGCCTGGCGTACGGGGAACGGGAGCTGCTGGCCATCAACCAGTCCTCGGTGCCGGTCTCGGCCGGCGACGTCTTCGTGCAGTGGACCGCCGGTGGCGGTGGCTACGGGGACCCCCTCCTCCGCGACCCGCGGCTCGTCGCCAAGGACGTCCGGGACGCGTACATCACCGCCCACGCGGCGTCCGCCGTTTACGGCGTGGTGCTCGCCGCCGGTGCCGTGGACGCCGCCGCGACGGCGCGCACGCGCCATGCGATGCGCGCCGCCCGGATCGGCGGGGAACCGGCCGTGCCGGTCATGGCCGACGCGGCTGCCGGTGCGTCCGCGCCCCGCCGTACCGCGGACGGCTGGTACTGCCCGGCCAGCGGCGCCCGCGTCAGCACCAGGGACGACTGGCGGGAGGACGCGGTCGTCACCACGCGCGTCGCCGCCGCCCGGCTGGGCGAGTACGGCGTCCGCCTACGGTCCCGGGACCACGGGCAGCGGGTGCTCCTCGACGAGTTCTACAGTCCGCGCTGCGGCACACTGCTCGACGCGCGCATCCGGGTCGAAGCCGCCGCCGGCTGATTCCCCAGCGGTCATCGAAGAAGGAGGTGTTGTTGCGTGATGGAACTCAACGGTGAGTTCAACCTTGATGCCGTCCTGCCGGGCGGCGCCACTCCCGGGGCGCTGCGCGGCGTGGTGGTCCTCGACATCACACGGGTGGTCGCCGGGCCGTTCTGCTCGATGCTGCTCGCGGATCTCGGAGCGACGGTCATCAAGATCGAGAATCCGAAGGACCCGGACTACGCGCGCGCGTTCCCCCCGCTGCTGACGTCGCCGGACGGTGACGCGTTCAGCGCGTTCTTCGCCCAGTACAACCGGAACAAGCTCGGCATGACCCTGGACCTGTCCCGGCCCGATGGCAAGGAGCTGCTGCGCGAGCTGGTCAGCCGCGCGGACGTCCTGGTCGAGAACTTCCGCGGCGGAACCATGGACAGGCTGGGCATCGGCTACCGCGAGCTGCGGAAGGTCAATCCGCGTCTGGTCTACACCGCGATCTCCGGCTACGGCCAGACCGGCCCGTACCGCCGCAAGCCCGCGTACGACAACAGCGCGCAGGCCACCGGCGGGCTGTGGTCCATGAACGGGTTCCCCGACCGCCCGCCGGTCCGGGTCGGCACCATCATCGGCGATCTGTCGGCCACGCTCTACGCCGTGATCGGCACGCTCGCCGCGCTGCGACACGTCGAACACACCGGTGAGGGGCAGCTGGTGGACGTCTCCCAGCAGGACTCGGTGCTCAGCCTGACGGAGAACGCGGTCGTCTCACACACCGTCGAGGGCAGGGTGCCGACACCACTCGGCAACGAGCATCCGTTCGTCAAGCCCTACGAGCTGTACCCGTGCACGGACGGCTTCGTCTTCTTCGGTGGCTACACCGACAAGTTCTGGCGGTTGACCTGCGAGATGTTCGGCGAACCCGAGCTGGCGGCCGACCCGGAGATCGACACGATGGCCAAACGGTTCACACCGGAGGTCTACGAACGCCGCGTACGGCCGCTGCTGCACAGGTGGTTCGCCGACCGGACGAAGAGCGAACTCGAGCAGCTGGCAGGCGACCTCGTACCGCTGAGCGCGATCAAGGACATCGGGGAGGTCATCGCGGATCCTCAGATCCAGGCCCGTGACATGGTCGTCGACGTCGAGTACCCCGACTTCGGCCGGCTCCGCATGTTCGGCTCACCGATCAAGCTCGATGTCACCCCGGCCGAACCCCGGGGTCTCGCTCCCCAGGTCGGCGAGCACACCGACCAGTTGCTCCGGGACTTCGCGGGCCTCTCCGCGGAACGCATCCGCGCCCTGCGCGACGCGGGGGTGGTCTGAGATGAGCGGCATCACGCTCGACCGCGACGGGCCGGTCGCGCTGATCCGGTTCGACCGGCCGGAGAAGCTGAACTCGCTGACCCTGGCGATGTACGAGGAGCTGGGAGCGGCCTTCGACGAGGTCCGCGACGACGAGTCGATCGGTGTCGCGGTCCTCACCGGCAGGGGGGACCGGGCCTTCTGTGTGGGAGCCGATCTCACCGAGTCGATTCCCGCGCTCGCCGAGGGACGGTTCGACATCTCCCGCTGGGACAGCGCCCACCAGAAACACACCACGTTGTTCAAGCCGGTCATCGCGGCGGTCAACGGGCTGTGTCTCGGCGGAGGGTTCGAGATCATGCTCTCCACGGACCTCCGGATCGCCGCCGGCACGGCCGAGTTCGGGCTCCCCGAAAGCGGCGTCGGAGTGGTTCCGGCCGGCGGCACCCTGACCCGGCTGACCAGGCAGATCCCCTACGTCTGGGCCATGGAGCTGATGCTGCTCGGCGACCGGATCCCCGCGGCCACCGCCCTGCGGTACGGTCTGCTCAACGCCGTGGTTCCCGCCGACCGGCTGCTCGATGCGGCGATGGAACAGGCGCACCGGCTCACCGCCCGCAGCGGCACCGCCCTGGAGACGATCAAGGAGTCGGTGCTGCGCCTCGGAGACCTCCCGCAGGACCAGGCGTTCCACTCCGAGGCGCTGTACGGGCAGCGGGCGTTCACCGCCCCGGACGCCCGGGAAGGGCTGGCCGCGTTCGCCGAGCGCCGTCCACCCGACTTCCCCTCGCGCCGGAACGCCGGGAAGCCCTCCGTATGACGGAGCCACGGCGGAACACCGCTCACCGGCCCGCCGTCGCGAGGCGCTCGTCGCCGCGCATGGCGTTCCGCGTGGCCACCCTCTTCGTCCACCCGCTCACCACCTGGCGGACGCCATGACATCCAGGAACCCATCGTCCATGAACGCGCTGCCCCGCACCGCCCCCCGGCCAGGCATGCCGGAACGGGTCCGCGTCTACGAGGTCGGCCCCCGCGACGGCCTGCAGGCCGAGAGCGTCCGAGTTCCCACACCCGTCAAGACAGAGTTCATCCGGCGGCTCGCCGACGCGGGTCTGACCACCATCGAGGCCACCAGCTTCGTCTCCCCCCGGTGGATACCTCAACTCGACGACGCGCACGATCTGCTCACCGCCGTGACATCCCTCGATGGCATCCGCCTGCCGGTGCTCGTTCCCAACGACCGCGGACTGGACCGGGCACTGGCCGCCGGTGCCCGGGAGATCGCCGTCTTCGCCAGCGCGACGGAGTCCTTCGCGAAGAACAACCTGGCCCGGGACGTGGCGGGTGTGCTGACGATGTTCGAGCCGGTCGTACGCCGGGCCCGCTCCGCGGGCCTGCCGGTGCGCGGCTACGTGTCGATGTGCTTCGGCGACCCGTGGGAAGGCGATGTGGAACCCCACCAGGTCGCCTCGGTCGCCCAGCGGCTCCTCGACATGGGCTGCACGTCCCTGTCGCTGGGAGACACGATCGGAACCGGCACACCCGGCCACGTCCTGGAACTCCTGGACACGGTACGGGGTGTTGGCATCCCCACGGAGCGGATCGCCCTCCACTTCCACGACACCTACGGGCAGGCACTCGCCAACGTGCACGCCGCGCTGACCGCGGGCATCACCGAGTTCGACAGCTCCGCCGGCGGCATCGGGGGCTGCCCCTACGCCCGCAGCGCCACCGGCAACCTCGCCACGGAAGACCTGCTCTGGATGCTGCACGGACTCGGCATCCACACCGGGGCCGACCTGAACACCCTGGCCGCCACCAGCCACTGGATGGCCGAGCACCTCGGCCGCCCGAGCCCCTCCCGCGTCGTCACCGCCCTGGCCCAGCGCCGGCCTGTCGGGCCGGGAGCGGAGATCACGTGAGCAGCCTGCACCGCCGCTGATCAGTGCTTGCGGTCATGGCCGCCCACGCCTGCCTCACCGTCCTGCGGGCCCGCGAACTCGGCACCGGGAAAGCAGAAACGGAGCCTCCCAGCTCATACCCCTCACCCTCCCCGAACTCCGACGCCTGGTCACCCGACTCACCCGACTCACCCGGTCTCGCCCAAGCGCCGAACACGTCCCGCACTGGTCCCACTGGCGCCGCAGACGCCAGCTCCAGGCCCGCATCAGCCACGACAAACGACGCGGCCACACACCACCAGAAGCCCACAAACCCAGCTGGCCGGCGTCCGGGTGATCGTCCCGTCCACGCTGCCGCCACCATCGGCGGATGGATTCCACCGCGAACTCGCCGGTGTCGTGGTCGGTCCCGACGTTGACCCATCCGGTGTTGCGGGCGATGTCGTAGATCCCGTAGGGGATGACCACAGGCTGGTCGCTGGTGATGAAGGTATGAGAGTCGACGCGGACGGGGTTCTTGCCTGGCCGCCAGATGCGTCCAGGTCGGTCGCGGTTGCCGAGCCACTCCTTGGCCTTGGTGTCCACGCTGATCACCGGCTGGCTGTCTTCGAGGAAGGCCGCGGCGGTGGCGTTGATGTGCGTGAACTGGGCATCCCGGTCCGGGTGGCTGGTGCCTTCTGTGGTTTTGGCGGTGCCCTGCAGGCTGTATCCCGCGGCATGCAGCAGGCGTCCGGCGGTCGCCGCACTGACAGGGTGACCCTGAGTGGTCAGTGCCGAGGCCAGGGACCGCAGCGAGAGCGTGGTCCAGCGTAACGGTGAGACGGGATCGCCCCGGGTTGTCGGCTCGATCAGAGTTTCAAGCGCGGGCAGCAGACCCGGATCGGTGACCGTCACCGGCTTACGGCCGGCTCCTGGAGCACGGATCCGGCCAGCCGGCAACAGGGGCCCGGACAGCTCGGCGATCCCGCGCGCGATGGTGGCTGCGCTGGTACCAGAAGCGGCTGCCACCAGTGTGATCCCGCCCCGGCCAAGCGCGACGGCTTCGCTGGCCAGGTAGATCCGACGGCGCCGTTCATCGAGATGAGGAAGGAACTGATCGAACTTCGTCCTCAAAGCCACAGCCGAGGCCCGAGCGGACGTACCCGCAGTCACACCTCATTGTCCCGCCAACACCCCGCCACCGAGCAATAATTGAAATACAAGCCCCGGCGGTCCCAGAATACTGGCGCTGGACCCCGGCGGAGGTGGTGCCCTTCTTGACGAACCCGGTGTCGTCGATGATGAGGACGCCGCCGTCCTCCCCCAGCTCGGTGGCGACGTATTCTTGCAGGTCGTCGCGTATGTCGTCGGCTTCCCACTTCGCTCCGGCCAGCAGGTGCTGCAGACCGTCGGGAGTGGAGTGGCCCGCCTGCTCGGCCAACTGCCAGCTCTTCTTGCGAGCGACCGGGGCGAGCAGGCCACGCACGTAGTCACGCATTCGACGGCGGAGCTCGACACGGCGGAAACAGTGGCCGATGGTCACGAAGAGATCGTCCAGTTCCAGGTCCCACTGCTCGGCAGAACGCTCGGTGATCACATAAGGAGGCTTCCCCGGACACTGTCGCTATCTGCGGCGTTGCCACACGTTCGAGGGGCGGCCTCTGTGAGACCGCCCCCAACCACCCCACAGGCCGCTACATTCCGCCCCGCCGAGCGAAACCCACAGGTCAGACAGCAAAATCCTGCTGGAGTACTAGCCCAGAGTCTTGGCCGGATCCCTCTGCCACCGCCCGTCAGGACGATCGCCGGGTGGCGCGTCGCTCGAACACGTCCCCGCCCTCCTGGAACTGTCTCCCTGGCGGCTGACGGTGAAGGCCCCCCACGGCGACTACGCAGCCGTCAACGTCCTGTTCGACCAGCGACACTCCGACAGCGTCGCCGACTTCCCTCCCTCGCCCCGGAGCTCATGGCCTACG
>NZ_JBSGUP010000138.1:0-15174 GCF_053607985.1 Streptomyces sp. NPDC055078 | reverse complement strand
TGAGTGCGGGTGTACGGGAGTAGATCGGCAGGATTCCCGGTGCGATCCGGACGTGTCGGGTACGGGCCGCCAGGAAGCCCAGGACGGTCGGGGCGTCGAAGCCGTAGACCTCGGGGACGTACACGATGTCGAGACCGGCGTCTTCGAGGGCGACCGCCTGGGCGACGGTGGTCCGCACATCTCCTGCGTACGGCAGCGTGGCGGCTATGCGCACGGTTCTCTCCTTGAACTGGGGTGGATGGTCGAGCGCCCCGTCGGTGCGACGACGGGGCGGGGCGTCGGGGAGCGCCGGGGCCACGCGTGGCGGGCTGCCGGTGTCCCGGAAGGAGCGCCGGTCGGTCCGCGTCGCTCATCGCGGTGTCCCGCTGTGGTGGCCTGCCCCGGCGCTCCCCGCACCCGCCCGGACACACGTCGTCGGCTCAGGGACGCGGGAGGTGCCGCATGAGCCGCAGCGACTGGGTCATGAGCCTGGCGTAACTCTCCATGGTCATACCGTCCGTGGGGCCGAAGCGGACCAGGCGCTGGGCGGCGACCGACTGCGGTTCCGTGAAGCGGAGGATTCCCTCCCTGCCCTGGCGCCGGCCCAGACCGGACTGCCGCATCCCGCCCATGGGCGCGTCGATGCTGGCGAACGACGCGGCGTACCCGTCGTTGATGTTGACGCTCCCGGCCATGACACCTTGGGCGAACACCCACGTCCGCCGGCCGCCGTAGACGGAGGCGTTGAGACCCATGCCCCCGTCGTTGACGCTGTCGAGCACGGCGTTCTCGTCGTCGAACGGGTAGACGGAGACGACCGGGCCGAACGTCTCCCGCAGATGGCAGTCCATGGCCGGGGTGACACCGGCCAGAATCGTCGGCTCGAAGAAGTACGGGCCGTACTCGGGCCGGGGAGCGCCACCGGCGAGTACTGTCGCGCCCTTGTCGACCGCGTCCTTCACATGGGCGGTCACCTTGGCCAACTGCTCAGGGGAGATGAGCGACCCCATGGCGTTCTCCCAGGACGCGTCCGCGGTGAACACCATCGCTTCGGTGCGGGCGACGAAGCGGCCGATGAAGTCGTCGTACACGGCGCGGTCGACGTAGACGCGTTCGCTGGAGACACACAGCTGTCCGGCGTTGGGGAAGGCCGCCCGGACCGCTCCTTCCGCCGCCTTGTCCAGGTCGGCGTCGCTCAGCACCACGAAGGCGTTCTTGCCGCCGAGTTCCAGCGAGCAGCCGACGAGCAGGTCGGCGCACTGCCGGGCCACGATGCGGCCGGTCGCGACCGAGCCGGTGAAACACACATAGTCGGCGTTGGCGACGACATCGTGGCCGACGGAGGGTCCGGGACCGGCCACGATCTGCCAGAGGTCCTCGGGCATTCCGGCTTCGACCAGCAGCCGCTTCCCGATGAGGGCCGAGAGCATGGTGTGTTCATCGGGCTTCGCGACCACCGCGTTTCCGGCCATGATCGCCGCCAGGCCGTCGCACGACGCCAGCGTGAAGGGGTAGTTCCACGGTGAGATGACCCCGACGACGCCCTTCGGAATGTTGTGGACGCGTACGCTGGTCAGGCCCGGCATCGCGCCTTTCGCGGCACGGCTTCGCAGATGTCTCGCGGCGGTTCGCGCGTAGTAGCGCGAGGTGAGGCAGAGGTGCAGGACTTCGTCGAAGGCATGACGACGGGCCTTGCCCGTCTCGGCGATCACCACGTCCATGATCCTGCCCTGGTGGGCCACGAGCAGGTCGTGAAAGCGGAGGAGTACGCGCGAGCGGCTCCGCATCGGGACGCCGGCCCACCGCTGCTGGGCCGCCCGCGCCCGCTCGAAGGCCCGCTCGACATCCCCGGGTGCCGCCTGGGGTATCTCGGCGATCGCCTCTCCGGTCAGCGGGCTGCGAACGGTGGCCCGTTCGTCACCGGTCACTGCCACCAGGGAGAGCAGATCGGCCACGAGCCGTGGGCCCAGCGCCACCGGCACGGGTGCCGCGGAGCCGTCGCGCGCGGCGTCGGCCACGGCGGCGCGGGTCACGACGCGGCCCCGCCGGGTGCCAGCGCCATCTGCATCGCGACTCCGTCGACGTACGAGTGCTTCTCCTTGACCGCCCCGTCCTCGACGAAGACGACATCGGCGAGGTCGACCTCCACCCGCGCACCCGTGGCCGCCGTTCCGCTGAACGTCATCCGGGTGACCCAGAAGTCGTCTCCGGTACGGAGCGTGATCAGCGTGAAGGTCAGGTCGGGAACCAGGGCGAAGGTGTCCGCCGCGGCGGCGCGGACCGCCGCCCGCCCGCGCGCCGGGGGCTGGCCGCCCAGGTGCAGATGGAAGATCGAATCCTCGGTGTGCAGTGCTGCGATCCGGTCGGGGTCCCGAGCCTCCCAGCAGGGGTGGTAGCGGTCGAAGAGTTCACGGGTCGTGATGGCGGCCATGTCCAGCTCCCAACGTCGAAAAACAGTCAGACTGTATGTAACTTTCCAGGGGGCCGGACGTCAAGGGCTTCGATGGCGGTGTCGAGCCGGGCAGGCATCGCGACCAGGTCAGGGCGTATCGAGACCAGAGACGACACCTCCGGAGCGCGCAGTCGACGTCGGCCCATTATAGACAAACAGACAGGCTGTATGTATCTTCACGGTCTCGTCGTCCTTCGAGTGGCTCGCCCCGGGCCTCTCCCCTGGAAGAAGGTGGCACCATGAGCGGCAGCGGCCCGACGGAAACGCATCCGGTGAAGGGGACCGGCTCACGCACGATGGCGGACCTGGTTCCGCGCGCGGCGGAGCTGTACGGCCCGAGTACCGCGCTCCGGTTCAAGGAGCACGGTACGTGGCAGCCCGTCAGCTACACGGAACTCCGGGAGGCCGTGGCGGAGATCGGCCGGGGGCTGCTCGAACTGGGGCTGCGCCCGGGGGCGAAAGTGGCCGTCCTGGCCAACTCACGGCCCGAGTGGACGTACGCGCACTTCGCGATCCTGGCCGCCGGCGGTGTGTCGGTGTCGGTCTACCAGACCAACTCCGCCGAGGAGTGCCATTACGTACTGGAGCACTCCGGTGCCGAGTTCGTCTTCGCCGAGGACGCGGCGCAGTTGGACAAGATAGCGGCCGTCCGGGCGCGGCTGCCGCGACTGCGCGAGGTCATCGTCTTCGACCCACCGCCCCATGCCGGCGATGCGCTGCCCCTGGACGAGATCCGCCGCAGGGGCCGGGCGGCCGATCCTGCGGTCTTCGAGGCCGGTATCGCCGCGATCGGGCCCGAGCAGCCGTGCATCATCATGTACACATCCGGAACGACAGGCACGCCCAAGGGCTGCGTGCTCTCGCACGGCAACTACCGCGAAGTGATCAACATGATCGCCGCCACGGGAACGATCGTGCCCGGTGAGCGCGTCTATCTGTTTCTCCCCCTGGCCCACGCCTTCGCCGCCGTGATCCAGTTCCTGTCGATCGATCTGGGCGCTTCGATCGCCTTCTGGGAAAGGGATCCAGAGAAGATAATTCCCAATCTCAGGGAAATCCGTCCCACCTATTTCCCCTCGGTTCCGAGGATCTTCGAGAAGGTCTACGCACGCGCGACAGCTCTGGTGGACGACCCCGGGCAGTTGCGGACGGCCGTCGAGACCGGATCGCGTGTGCGGGCGCTGCGCGCTGCCGGGTCGGCTGTCCCCGAAGAGCTGCGGAGAGCATTCGATCGATTCGACGAGACGCTGTATTCCAGGGTCCGGGAGTTGTTCGGCGGTGAGATCCGCCAGTGCACCTCGGGTGCCGCTCCTATCGCGGAGGACATACTTGAGTTCTTCCACGCCTGCGGCGTGCCCGTGCTGGAAGCCTACGGCCTGACCGAGACCGCCACGGTGGCAACGGCCAACTCGCTCCAGGACTTCTCGCTCCGCTCGGTGGGCAGGCCGCTGCCCGGCGTCGAAGCCAGGATCGCCGAAAGCGGTGAACTGCTGCTCCGGGGCGGGAATGTGTTCCAGGGCTACTACAAGGACGAACGGTCCACCCGTCAGGCCCTCGACGGCGGATGGTTCCACACCGGTGATCTGGCCTCGATCGACGACGATGGCTATGTCTTCATCACCGGCCGCCAGAAGGACCTCATCATCACGGCGGGCGGCAAGAACGTCGCGCCGGCCCGGGCGGAGAACGCGCTCAAGGAAAGCCCCTGGATCTCGCAGGCGGTTCTCGTCGGCGACCGCCGGCCCTATCTCGTGGTACTGATCACTCTCGACCCGGACGAACTGCGCGACTTCGCCGCGGCGAACGATATGCAGCCCGCGGAAGCGGCGGCATCACCGAGAATGAGCGCAATGGTGCAGCAAGAGATCGACCGGGTGAACGCACAGGTCGGCCGGGTCGAGCAGATCAAGCGATTCGCCGTTCTGCCGAGGGATCTGACGGTCGAAGCCGGTGAGCTCACGGTGAGCTTCAAAGTGCGACGTGCGGTGGTCCACGCGCATCACCGGAAGGTCATCGACGCCTTGTACGCGACCCCGCTGCCCGGGTAGACGGCCGGCGCGTCGGCCTATACTGGCCTCCGCCTGCCCTCTCTAGCGAACACTGGATTGATGAGCGCCGACCGCCGAACCCAAGCTGCGCGTTCCGCAGCGACACGACAAGCTCTGCTCGAAGCCGGTCGCACATTGTTCGGCCGAGTGGGCTATGCCGAGGTCAGCACGGTGGCGATCGTCAAGGCGGCCGGTGTCAGCCGGGGCGCGATGTACCACCAGTTCGCCGACAAGCGCTCGCTTTTCGAGGCGGTACTCGAAGACGTCGAGGGGGATCTGGTCCAGCGAGTCGGCTCCGCGGTCGCCGCGGCCGAACCGACCGACCCCATCGACGGTCTCATCGTGGGTTGCCTGGCCTGGCTGGAGGCTTCGGCGGAACCCGAGGTCCAGCGCATCGCACTGCTCGACGCCCCGGCCGTGCTCGGCTGGGAACGCTGGCGCGAGATCGAGTCCCGTCACACCATCGGCCTGATGGAAGCACGGCTCGCCGACGCGATGGCGGCGGGCCGCATTCCCCCTCAGGCCACCCGGCCGCTGGCACTCGTTCTCGTGGGCGCCCTGGACGAGGCATCCCAGCACCTTGCGAAGGGCCATGAGTCACCCGAGGCGATCAGGTCCGTGATCGTGCAGCTCATCTCGGGCCTGGCCGGGAACTCCGATCGGCAGGTGGAGGCGCGGCCTCGCGGCGAGCAGTGAGCAGTGAGCAGTGAAGAGTGAGCAGTGAGGCGACTCGCGACGCGGAGTGAGATGTCCGGCCGAGTGCGGAGGTCCCTCTTCCCGGTGGCCGCCCCTGTCCTGTGACACCGCCGCATCCGATGGCCGCGCTCCTCAGTCCGTCGCGGGCCGATCCGGACGGTCCCCTGGGCGACGGGTGCGGGGCGGGCGGCACCCCGACCGCAGCTAAGGTTAGCCTTACTTCACTGTGGGTCCGATGCCTTCACAGCCGGGCCGGAGCGGAGCCGAGGGGCAGTTGGTCCCACGGCGCGGCCGGTGCGGCCGGGCGGATGAGGAGAGGCTGGAAGATGCGGGTTGCCATGTTCGGCTACCGGACCCGGGGTCAGCGCACCCTGCGAGCGCGGCTGCCCTCCCGAGCCGGCCCGCGACCGCCGTTCCCGGCTCCCAGCGGCGGTGCGCCGGGAGCGGGCCCGGCCGGCCGGACAGCGCGGGCCTGCTCCGGGTCGCGTGACCGTTCCGGGTCCGGGCTGATGGACGGATGCCTCGCCGGCGGCCCGCGTCCGGCCGGCGGTACACGCCCGTGAGCCGGAAAGCCGTACTCCCACCCGCTCCGCTCCCCGGCGGTTCCGACGAGCGCGGCGCCGCCCGCGCGGTGCTGCGGGGCACCGGTCTGCTGCTGGCCATCGGTGTGCTGCTGATGATGGTGGTCCTCAGCACCTGGATCGGGACGAAGGACACCTCACTCGGACAGGTCTGGTCCGCGATCCGGGGGGACGACGGTTCGTACACCACCGGAGTCATCCGGGAACTGCGCCTGCCGCGCACGCTGATGGGGCTGACCGTCGGCGCCGCGCTCGGGGTCGCGGGCGCGGTGATGCAGGCCATGACCCGTAATCCGCTCGCCGACCCGGGGCTGCTGGGCGTGAATGCCGGGGCGTCCGCGGCGGTGGTCCTGGGCATCGGGGTCCTCGGCCTCGGCACCTTCACCTCCCTGGTGTGGGCCGCCTTCGCCGGGGCCGGAGCGGCCACGGTCCTCGTCTACGTACTCGGCGCCTCGGGGCGCGCAGGCCCGACCCCGGTACGGCTCGCGCTGGCCGGGGCGGCCGTCAGCGCCTGCCTGGGCGGAGTCATCGGCGGGCTGACCGTCTTCAACACGGCGACCTTCGAGTACATGCGGTTCTGGATGGTCGGCTCACTCGCGGGCCACGATCCCGGGCTGATGCGGCAGTTGCTGCCGTTCGTCGTGACCGGTCTGGTGGTGGCCCTGCTGATGGCGCGCTCGCTCAACGCCCTCGCACTCGGCGAGGATCTGGGCCGGGCGCTCGGCACCGGTGTGGCGAGGACCCGGCTGGCGGCCGTCGTCGCGGTGACCCTGCTCTGCGGTGCGTCGACCGCCGCCGCAGGACCCATCGGGTTCGTCGGACTCGTGATTCCGCTGGTGGCGCGCTGGCTCACCGGGCCCGATCTGCGCTGGGTGCTGCCGTACTCCCTGGTTCTGGCACCGATTCTGCTCCTCACATCGGACATTCTGGGGCGGGTGGTGCTGTCCGGGGGAGAGCTGGAGGTGGGTGCCGTGACCGCTCTGGTGGGTGCGCCCGTGTTCATCGCGATGGTGCGCCGGCGCAAGGAGATCTCGCTGTGACCACCACCAGCGGCCGTCCTGGGCCCGTGTCCGGCGCCCCGGGGGGTTCCCGTGCGGCCCGGCCGGTGAGTCTCCTCTCCGCCAGGGTCGCCTTCCGGCTGCACCGCCGCACCGGCCAGGTCTGTGTGCTCGCGGTGGTGCTGTCGGCCGTGGCGTTGGTGATCAGCCTCAGTGTGGGTGCCTATCCCGTTCCGCCGCCCGATGTCGCGCGGGCGCTCTTCCAGGGCACCGGTGACCCGCTGGCGGTCCACTTCGTCAATCAGGAACGGCTGCCGCAGGCGCTGCTGGCCGTGCTGGTGGGCGCGGCACTGGGCATCAGCGGCGCCATCTTCCAGAGCATTTCCCGCAACCCGCTGGCCAGTCCGGATGTGGTCGGGTTCAACAGCGGCGCGGCGACCGGGGCGATCGCGGTGATCGTCTCCCTCGGCGGTGCGGCGGGTGCGGCGGCGATGGCGCTCGGGGCCATCGGTGGTGGTCTTGTCACCGCGCTGGTGGTCTTCCTGCTGGCGAGCCGGGGCGGGCTGCACGGGGTGCGGCTGGTGCTGATCGGCCTGGGGGTGACCGCGATGCTCGGCTCGGTGAACTCGTATCTGCTGACCCGCTCCAGCCTCAACAACGCCCAGAGTGCGCATGTCTGGCTCGTCGGCACGCTGAACGGCCGGGGCTGGAGTTCGGTGCAGCTGATCGCTCTCGCCCTGGTCGTGCTGCTGCCCGGGGCGGTGCTGCTCGGGAGGCAGCTACGGATGCTGGAGCTGGGCGACGAGCTGGCGAGCGGTCTCGGGGTGCGGGTCGGCCGGGCCCGGACCGCCCTGACCGTACTGGGTGTCGGGCTCTGCGCGGTGGCGGTGGCGAGTGCCGGGCCGATCCCCTTCGTGGCGCTGGCGGCGCCGCAGATCGCGGTGATGCTCACCCGCAGTCCGGGGGTGAGCGTGCTCTCCGCCGGGGCGGTGGGCGCCGCGCTGCTCTCTCTGGCGCATCTGCTGTCCAGTCAGTTCTTCACCGCGCTCGCCTGGGTGGGCGGTCAGGTGAGCTGGCTGAGGCTGGTGGACGACTCGCAACGCAACAACATGCTGCCGGTGGGGGTCACCACGGCGGTCCTCGGTGGCGCCTATCTGGCCTGGATTCTCTTCAGACGGAGGGGTACGGGGCACGCCTGAGCCGCTCCCCCGCCCTCTGTCACGGCCCCCCGTCGGCGAGGCGGGCCCGGCCGGGGCGGCCGGGAAGGACGGATCGCCCTGTTCCTCACGGGCCCGCGGGGAACAGGGCGGACGGCCGATGCGGACCCTCGCCGGGGCGAGGAGAGGTGAGGACGATCCAGCCGCTCTCGCGTGGCCGCCTCCACCGCTGCCGAGCCGTCGCGGTCGCGGTCGTCGCGGTCGCGGTCGTCGCCGTCAGAGCTTCTTCAGCATCTTCTCCATCTCGTCCACCGCGCCGATGGCGAAGGAGTAGTTCGCCATCAGGAAGTGCTGCGAGGGGAAGGCCCGGCCCGCCTTGACGGCGGGTACGGCCTTCCACAGTTTGTGGTCGAGCAGTGCCTGGGTGGTGGGGGTGGCCCTGCCGTCGAACTGCACCGGGTAGATCAGTGCGGTGCAGTCGCCGAGGACGTCCAGTTCCTCGTAGCTCTTGGGAATGAATTTCTCGCCCTTGGCCACCGGAATACCGGCCCCGATCCTGAGACCAAGGTCGCGCATCACGGTCACCACCGGAGTGCCGAGGAAGAACTTGCCGCTCGGGCCGCCGCTCAGCGGAGCCCAGACGGAGGTGGCGATCTGCTGGGCGTACGCGGTCTTCACCTCCTTGAGGCGGGTCTCGTACCGCGACTTGGCCTCGGTGGAGCTTCGCCTCACGGTTGACCGCCCCGGCGACCCTGGCGATCTGCTCGTGCCACAGGGCCCCGGCGGTCCAGTCGAAGTGGGTCACCGGGGCGACCGTCTTCAGCGCGCCGGACTTGTCCCGGTAGAACTGATCGACGATCAGGTCCGGTTTGAGCGCCGCCACCGCCTGTGCGTTGGGGGTGCCCGGCGCCCCGATCGTCCTGACGTCCTTCAGCCGGCCGTAGTCCTCGGCCGTCATCAGCGACGGCACCGCGGTGCCGTCCGGAACCCCGACGGGTATCACGCCCAGTTCCAGCAGCATCAGCGCCGCGTAATTGTCGGTGACCACCACCCGCTTGGGGTTCTCCGGCACGGAAACGGTGCCGTTGTCGGCCTTCACCGTACGGGTACCGCCGGACTCGCCGCCCTTTCGCTTCGCCTTGTCTTCATCCGCGGACTCGCTCACACCGCAGGCGGTCAACCCCAGGGCAGCCGCGCCCGCGGTCAGCCCTCCGAGGAAATTCCTCCTGCCCAGAGCGTGGGACATCATGCGCGAGCGGGTCATTTCGCATACTCCTCGGTCGTTCACACAGCGGAAAGCCTCACACCCGCCACCCATCGGTCACAAGGTAAGGCTTGCCTAAGCTACCTCTTCCGGAGACGATCTAGGAGATCCAGCGGAAAGTCTGCGGTGAGGAGTCAACGGGAATGAGCGGGGCATCGATCCGGAACCGGCCTGGCGAGAGCCGCCGAGCCGGGGGGCTGCGGGTGACACGGGTGCGGTACGTGGAGCGGATCACCCCGCGCATGGCACGTATCACCTTCGCCGACGACGAACTGGCCGGGCTGCGGAGCAACGGCACCGACCAGCATGTGGCGTTCTACTTCTACGAGCCGGGCGTGGAGCTTCCCCGCCCCTTCACCGCGGAGGCCGCGCGCGCCCTGCTGCCGGTGGCCCGGCCGAGGCTGCGCCGGTACACCATCCGCCATCACCGGCCCGAACTCGGCGAGGTCGACATGGACTTCGTCCTGCACGGCGCCGACCAGCTCGCATCCGGCTGGGCCGAGCGGGCCGCACCCGGCGACGAGGCCATCTGGTTCGGCCCGGGGCCCGGCTGGTCTCCCGGCCCCGACACGGAGTGGGCCGTACTCCTCGGCGACGAGACCGCGCTGCCCGCCATCGGCGCGATCCTGGAACAGCTTCCGCCGGGTGTGCGGGTGTCGGCGCTGATCGAGGTCGCCGACCGGGCCGAGGAACAGCGGCTCACCACCCGGGCGGACGCCCGGATCGAATGGCTCCACCGCGATCGGCGGCCCGCCGGGCAGTTGCTCCACGAGCGGGCCACCGCCCTCTCCCTGCCGTCCGGCCGGGGCCGGATCTGGGGCGCGGCCGAACGGGATGTCGTACGCGCGATCCGCCGCCACTTCGTCCAGGGGCTCGGTGTGGCACGCTCCGACACCCATCTGACCCCCTACTGGACCAGGGGCGAGACCCAGGACAGCGAGGTCTGACCCATGCCCTTCGCGGCACCCGAAACCGCCGCCCCCCGCCTGGGCGGCGGCGGTCACCAACGGCCGGCGGAGGCCGGGCCGGATCTCGTCGCCGGAGGCACCGTATGACACCGCAGGCCCGCCCGCCGGGTCCGGACGACGAGGGAGCCGGGCCGGGCTCCGGTGCTACGGGCGGACCCGCGGGCCCGCCCGAAACCGGCCACGCGGAACCCACTTCCCGGGACGGACTGCGACTGCTCGGTGCGACCCTGCGCCGGGGTTCGGGGCTGCTGCTGCCGGCGGTGCTCGGCGGGTTCTGCTATCAGCTCGCGCTGATCGCGCTGCCCTGGTGCATCGAACGCGCCGTGGACGAGGGCATCGTCGGCGACGACAGCGGCGCGCTGCGGAACTGGGCGCTGGTCGTCCTGGCCGCCAGTGTCGTCGCGGCCCTGGCCGAGATGCTGCTCGGCTGGTTCTCCACCCTCGCCGGAACCCTGGCGGGCAACCGGCTGTACCAGCGGCTCGCCGACCGGGTCTCGCGGCTCGACGGCCGGAGCCTCGACCGGTTCGGCGAGGGCGACCTGGGCATGCGCGGCACCCGGGACGTCAACCTGGTCCGTAACTGGCTGATGGGATTCGCCTCCTTCGTCAGCGGAGTCGCCGGATTCCTGCTGCTGATCGTCGCCATCGTCCGGCTCGACCCACTGCTCGCGATCGTGTGCCTGCTCTGCGTACCGCCGCTGGTCTGGCTCAACACCTACTGGTTCCCACGGCGCTTCGGCAGGGCCGATACCGGTCTGTCCGCCGCCCACGGCGACCGGGCGGACGCGGTCGAGGAACTGCTCTCCGCCAGCGCCGCCGTACGCGGCATCGGGGGTGAACCCGCGCTGGTGGAGCGCCACCACGCCCGCAGTACCGGGGTCACCGACCACACCCTGGCCACGGCCCGGGTCTCGGCGGACTGGGCCGCTCTCTCGCCCTTCGTGCCCGCCCTCGCCATCGGCGCCGGTCTCGGTGTCGGAGGGCTCGCCGTGCTGCGGGACACGATGTCGGTCGGCGGCATCGTCGCCTTCACGAGCTGGATGAGCATGCTGGTGATGTGGGTGGGCGTGCTCACCCTGCGGATCAGCCAACTGAGCCAGGCCACCACCGCGGCCCGCCGGCTCCAGGAGATCCTGCTGCCCGCTCCCGGCGAGCGCCCCGCCGGCGGCCGGTCCCTGCCCGCGCGGGGCGAGCTGACCGCGCAGGACGTCACGCACACCGCCCGGGGGCGTACCGTCCTGGCTCCGACCAGTCTCAGGGTCCGTCCCGGCGACCTGATCGCCGTCACCGGCCCGACCGCGTCCGGCAAGACCACGCTGTTGCGCGTACTCGCCGGACTCGTCACCCCGGACGGCGGATCCGTCCGCTTCGGCGGTGTTCCCCTGGACGAAGCGGACCCCGACCGGACCCACCGCCTGATCGGCTTCGTACCGCAGCGGCCTGTCACCATCAGCGGGACCCTCGCCGACAATCTGCGGCTGGGTGACGGCTTCGACGACGAGGAGCTGCGCGCCGCCTGCCGTGTCGCGGCCCTCGACGACCATCTCGACTCGCTGCCCGATGGTCTCGGCACCGAGGTCGGCGAACGCGGCAGCACGCTTTCCGGCGGCCAGCTCCAGCGCCTCGCCCTGGCCCGCGCCGTACTGCGCCGCCCCGCCGTACTGCTGCTGGACGACGTCACGTCGGCCATCGACACCGCCACCGAACGCACCGTGATCGACCGGCTGCGGGAGTGGTCCGGTGAGACCGCCGTGGTCTTCGCGACCCACCGGCCGGCCGTACTGGCAGCGGCGGACCAGGTGATCACACTCGAATCCGCCGGTGTCCCGGCCCGTACGGAGGACCGCGTGACCACCGGTGGATGAACAGAAACCGCTCTCCGCCGCTCCCGATCAGCGCGGGGTGCTCCGCCGGGCCTGGCCCCATATGCGCGCCCACCGGCGCTCCATCGCGATCGCCCTGGTCACCAGCGCGGCCGCGACCCTCACCACCGTCGCGGTGCCCGCCGTCATCGGTACGGGCGTGGACCGGCTGCTGGCCCGGGACCGGACGGGGCTGCTCGTCGCGGTCGGTGTGCTGACCGCACTGGCCCTGCTGCGGCTGGTGCTGTTCCGGCGGGCCGAGATCCTGCTGACCACGGTCGGCGAGCGGGTGGTGCGGCGATTGCGCGATCTCACCGTCGAGCGCCTCTCCCGTGCCCCGCTGCGCTTCCTGGAGGCACAGCCCTCCGGCGATCTGCTGCGCCGGACCACCACCGAGATCGCGGATCTGGCCACCTTCGTCCGCGCGCAACTGCCGGAACTGCTGACGGTCGCCGGATACCTTCTCTTCACCACGGTGCTGCTGCTCGGCTACTCCCCCCTGCTGACCCTGGTCACCCTGGCGGTGTTCGTCCCGGCGATCGGCTGGGTGCTGCGGCGTTTCAAGAAGGCCGCGGCCCCCGCGTTCGCCGCCGAGGCCGCCGCCGCGGGCGCGGTCGCCGCGACCTACCGGGAACTGGTCCAGTCCCGCGAGATGCTGGTGACCGCCGGGGGTGTGGAGTTCTGGCGCGGGCGGTTCCGCCAGGACGCGGACCGGCGCTACCGGGCGGCCCGCCGCAGCCAGCGCTCCCTGTTCATCATCAGCCTGTCGCGGCTCGTCCAGGGTGCGACCACCGCCGCACTGCTGCTGATCGGCGGCCGGCTCGCCGGTGAGGGCCGGATCAGTGTCGGTACGGTGGTCGTCTTCGTTCTGGCGACTCGTCAGCTCTTCGACTCGGCCACCCAGGCGTCCAATCTGGTGGGCCAGCTCCAGCTCACGGTGGTGGGACTCGCCCGGCTGCTGGATCTCCTCGCCCGCACGGCGCCCGGCGGGGGCACGGACCGGGCCACCGGGTCCGTACCTGGTGAGGGCGCGCTCGGCGGCACCGCGGCGGCACCGGGGGCCGGCCCGCTCCGGAACGCCTCATCGCCGTCCGGGAACGGGCCGGTCCCGACCGCCGAGCGCGGGGTGCTGGAGGTGGAAGGGGTGCACTACGCGTACGTCTCCGCCATCCCGGTCCTGTCCGGGCTGACCCTGCGGATCGAACCCGCGGAGCGGGTGGGGCTCGTCGGCCCGACCGGGGCGGGCAAGACCACCCTGGCCAAACTGCTCACCGGGCTCTACACCCCCGACTCCGGCAGTGTCCGCTACGACGGCCGGGACCTGCGCGAGCTGCCGCCGGACGAGCTGCGCCGCCGCATCGTCCTCGTTCCGCAGCGTGTCCATCTGATCCGCGGCACGCTGCTGGACAATCTCGGTCTGGTTCCCGGGGATCCCGGGGAGGACAGGATCCGGGCGGCCGTGCGCGAACTCGGCCTGACCGACTGGATCGACTCCCTCCCCGGCGGCGTCCGCACCCCGCTCGGAGGCGGTGCGGGCGGGCTGTCGGCGGGCGAACTCCAGCTCATCGGGCTGGTCAGGGCCGCCCTGGTCGATCCGGCCGTGCTCGTCCTGGACGAGGCGTCGGCCGATGTCGACCCGGACACCTCAACCCGGGTGGAGACCGCGATCGACACCCTGCGGGCCGACCGCACCCTGATCGTCATCGCGCACCGTGAGGCGACGATCAACCGGCTCCCCCGGATCGTCCGCCTCGACGCGGGCACCCTGGCGGGATGCTGAGCCGGCCGTCCGCCCATCGCCGGAGCACGGGTGCCTGCCGCCACTCCCCCGGCGGCCGGACTCCGCCCCACGGCTCGGTGTTCCGGATGCCGTGCGGGCGTACCGGCCGGGGTGGGACGCCCAGGATTCGTTTGAAATGCCGGGTGAGGTGCGACTGGTCGTAGCAGCCGGTGGCGGTCGCCGTCTCACCGGGCGCCCGGCCGTCGAGCAGCATGCGGCGGGCGAGGTCGATCCGGCGTGACGTCAGGTACTGGTGCGGGGCGATGCCGAAGGTGCGCGGCCGGGCCGTGGTGCCGTGCCCCGGTCCGGTCCGGTCACACACCGGACCGGGGCACCGCGTCATGCCGTATCCATGCCGTCAGACATCAGACATCAGACATCGGCCGCTTCCGGCCTCTGACGACCTGGCTGTCATGGGTTGCAGGAGCATGGAGAGGACGCGGTGACGCGGACGTCGTCGATGACAGGTCCGTAGGCGCCGGCCACCGTGCTGGCGAATCCGAGGGTGGTCGTCGGCGCGTTGGCCACGAACGTCACCTGCCGTTGCACATAGCCCATGGCGGTCAGGGTCTTCCCGGTGGAGTCGAAGGAGAAGTCCTGGAAGTTCTGCCCGTCGACCACGACCCTGCCGGTCTTCACCGCCGGGCCGCCCGCCGGATTCGCGGCCAGCGCGTAGGTGACCGTGTACGTCCGCCCCGCGATGGTGGAGAAGGTCTGTGCCACGGCGCCCGGCTGAGCGGCGTTGAGATCGACGGACTGGTCGCCCTCGGCCGCCTGCCAGAACCCGGCGCCGATGAGGTCCACGGCCCCGGCGGTGACCTTCCACGGTCCGATCGACTGCCCGCCGGCGACGGTCGTGAACGAATTCGCCGGCGCGGTGGGGTACTCGAAACTGCCGTCGTCGAACCGGCTCACGGCCGCCGCCGACGGGGCCGCCGGCGCTGCGGGAGAACTGGCCGCGAGAAGACCTGCCGCTACCGCGGCGACGACCAGGGAACGTGCAACCACCATGACTGCCTCCAGAAGTGAGTGAGCTTCCTGACCAGTACGATCAGCCTTCTGGGTGCGGGAAGGGACGAGTAGGCTCGCACTCGGGCGTGCGGGAGTGCTGGACAGGGCGCGGGATCCATGAATGCCCTGGTGCGCCTCAACAAGCTGCCGATCCCCGCGGAATGCGTTTCCCGGACAGGAATCAGCTCTTGCGCGCGACTCCGACGTACGGCGTATGACGTACAGGGGAATGTCCGCCGCACCGTATGCGGCGCGGCGTCGGGCCGCCGGTTGCCGACCTGTCCGAGGCCGACCCTGTCCGAGGCCGGGCTCGATGAGGTCGAGGTCCGATACGACGGGCCGAACCGACCCGGGCACCGGGGGCTCGTGGCCCCGGTG